>JAAXQF010000025.1 GCA_012974435.1 Desulfuromonadales bacterium
ATCTTAATGTTAAAACCTTAATCAAGATTAATTAAAAACAATTAAGCCGGGAGGTCGTTATGAAAACTCAAAGCAACTTTATGGATACCGTAAAAAGTAGTTACATGGTCCTGATCATTGCAATGCTTGGCATCTTCGCCTTTATCTCAGCTGTCTTAATCGCCTGGCCTGCTCTCGCTTACATCGGCGCAAAACTTTTTAACTAGGATCAGACTTTAACAACTAACACTCTCAGCAAAGAGAGTTTCCCCAGGAGAAACATCATGAATAGCGCAGCCAATATCGTCAATAATGTAAAAGCCAGTTACACCGTCGCAGTTATGGGCGTCCTCGGAGTCTTTGCTTTTGTCTCGGCCATACTGATTGCCTGGCCCGCACTTGCCTACCTCGGCGCCAAGATGTTTAACTAAGAAAGCAGAAAAGATAACGCTGGATATTTATTCAGGTAAGGAAAACGCAAAAGGCCGCCCCAGATAGGGAGCGGCCTTTTGCGTTTTATGTTGATGCCAGGCTCAATGAGCTTCGTCATCAGACATGAAGGCGGGGAAAATCATGTTGAGGAAATAGAAGATGATAAAAGGTGCAAAAATGACAGACAACATTCCTCCCAACCCCTCTTTAAATGTTTCAATGTCGTGTGGAATGATCGGCAGGTGGTATTCCATGAAGCCAGCAAAGGTGAGAGAGAAAGCCTGCCCGCCAATGACGACATTCCAACGCATCATGAAGACACCGAAGAGGACCAGGATGCTGGCGATAACCGCGCGCCTGGTCGTCAGGCCCGGTAGCAGTAACATCAAGAACGGCAGGAAATTGCCGAGTCCGTACTGATAGACGAAAATTTTCATAAAGTCATGTTCGTAGATGACCATACGCAAGGCATCCCACGACTTGACAGCTGTATAACCGCGAAAAATCATGTCAAGGATTTCAAGGGTGAGTGCCGCTGTCATAAAGATCAGTAGGTATTTTGAGGTCATCTTGACCTCGTGCTCTTGAATGCTGCGCAGTTGCTCAACGGGTATCGCTGTGCCGCCTTGAGCAAGAGCATCTGGAAGCAACCAGTTTTTACCCCGTTTGGCGGCCCATTTGCGCATCTCCATGAAAATGTAGTAGCTGACGATGCAGAGCGCGATTCCGGAAACAACTGCAGAACAGATAAATATAACTGGCATGAGAGGGGTCATCCAAAGGGCGTTGGCCTTGACTGAACCAAAGATGAATCCGGCGTAACCATGCAAGAAGCAAGCAACCGGAATGCCGAGCCCTGCCAGGAACTTGACTGCCTTGTGGTCGGAATCGAGGGCTTCTTTGGAGAGGTCCATCGCGCCAAGTGAAATGAGTTTGTAGATAGGCAATAGGAGACTTTCCAGTCCGCTGCGATCCTGCTTATTGTTGAGTCGGTGAATTGATTCGACAATGAACTTGCGGTAAACGAACCAGATTTCGGCAGCGACAATAAAAGCATAAGCCATGAAGACAATACCAAAGGCTGAAATTGCCGAAGTAAAATGTGGCGTCATCAGGACGTGGATGCCGCGGAACGGCTGACTAAGATGCAGCAACAAAGGCATCATCGCGACAGGGAGCAGGGCGAAAGAGAAGACCAGGGCGTAGCGGGCGATCTCCTTCAATTTTTCCACGTTAAACACGTGGTAGAGAGAGGAAAGCACAAAGGCGCCGGCTACCAGACCGGTCATGTAGGGATACATGACGATTTGAATCGACCAGTAAACATATTCATTGGGGAGGACAAAGAGGTCCTTGACAGTCCAGGCTTCACCGTGAACGATCATTTGGGCAACTTGCTCAACCATGGCTAGCGTACCTCCTTGTTCAGGCCGATGTAGTAGACGTTCGGCTTGGTGGGGCAGCCCATAATGCAGTAGCCGCAGCCGATGCACCAGGTTCGATCAACCAGGACAACCCCATCTGCTGTCTGGTAGGTTGCTCCAACCGGGCAGACTTGCACGCAGGCTGGGGTCGTGCATTGATTGCAGAGCTTGGGCACGAAAAAGGCCTGGGCAATCTCGTCATCTGGCACCAGCTTCATGCCTGAGGCGTTTTGGTCGAGCAGCTTGGACGTATAGCCGTCGCGGGCACCTTTCGGACAGTCCATGACTACATCGCCGTCCTTTTTGATGACGTATCGCTCAACCCAGGTGCGGGTCACGTTGGCTTCGAAAGGGATGTCATTCTCAATCTTGCATGCTTTCACACAGAAGCCACAACCAACACATTTGTGTGTGTCGACCAAGAAGCCCCAGCGAAGTTCGGGATTGGCAGCCAGAAGTTCCTTGGGGTCGATGAAGTCCAGAGCCGATATGGAAACTGATGCTCCGGCAACAAAAACCGCAGTATTTTTGAGAAAATCACGTCTTTTCATAATCACATATCCTCCAGGCTCGGATTGTGCGGATTGTGGCATTCGCTGCACTCCTCGCCTTGGTTGTGCTTAGCGGGGTCTATGCCGGGAATGTCATTCCGGTCACTGGATGGCATGGTTAACTCCGCGTGACAGCGAATGCAGAGTTCCCGACTCCTGTCGATCACGAGTTTTTCCGGATCATCAGGGTGGTCAAAAGCTGCGCCATGGCAATTCTCACAGGGGATCATGGCATGGTGAGCGCTTTCAAGCTCTTCAACTTTGTCATCATGACATTCGTTGCAGTAGTCGCTGCCCTTGTACTTTGCCGGGTAGTCCTTCCACTCCTGCTCATTGCTCAAACGGTGGTAGCCGAAGGTATAGCCACGGTCCTGCGAGCCAAAATCAGAAGGAACATAGACGGCTCTGAACAGCAAAATGGCAATGACCACGGCAATGACCACGAATAGCGGTCGCCAAACATGGTTTTTCACAGGCTTCTCCTTGAGGAATGGGTTGTGTTTCCCTTAATTAATAACAATAAAACGAGGTTTTGTTTTTAACATGACTTTGTTTGCCTGTCAATCTTTACTACAGTAATAAAGTCGAGATTTATAATTGGTGATTGTGCTGTCTCATTCTGTAAAGCCCTATCTTTAGGGCATTAAATTTTATTAGTGATAGTTTTTTTATCTTTTAAGGCGGGGAAATCTTGACATGTGCACATTTATAAAATACTGTTCTATTGTGTAGTACACTGAAATTGTAGGGTAAGCGCCCAGACTTTTTGACTGTCTTGTGCCCAGTTGGTTAGCGCTTCGCTTTCTTGCCGTAGCATCAAGATTTAGAACAGTGTAAACGAGTCTGGTCTACTTTCAACTCCATGCTGTGACAATTCATTGGATGCGAGGTGTTGTGGTGGAAAATTCTGTCGAACTTGAAAAACGTGTAGCAGATCTCGAGGCTCAGCTTGCTGTGTTGTCGAAATCTGTTGCTGGCTTACAGGTGGACCAGGAGCAGCGCTCCGAGGTACCGAGCATAAGGAAGAAAACGGCTCGCAAGGTTCACTCACAGGGCGAAACCTCTGAAGAGATCCTCTCCTGGGTCGATAAATCCTATATCCTCTCGCGGATCGCGACAACCAGCTTCATCGTTGCTGTTGCCCTGGCACTAAGAACGGCAGCGGACAGTGGTAGTATCGATTTGCAGATCGGTTCTTTCCTCGGCATGCTCTATGCCTTTGGGCTGATCATGTATAGCTGGTTTGCTTATAAGGAGCGCAGCATTCAGGCTCCGGTGTACATCCTTTGGGGAACCATTATCATGTGCAGTGTGGTGGTGGAGGCTCATCGTGTTTTCGACACAGTGCCTTCGGAAATGGCTTATGTGGTTATGGCGGTAACCGGATTGGTGGCAACCGTTATCAGTCGTATGCACCATGTGGCTTTGCCTGTTTTCGTTGGAACCCTCGGTATGAGTTTCGGTAGTTTCGCCATCAATTACCCGAGTCCGATCTTCCCTTATCTTGTCATTATTATGGGTCTGGCAAACCTTTTTGCGACCTATGCGACACGTCTTCTGCGTGCTTCGTGGCTGCGCTGGTTATTGTTTGCCCTGACTCTTTTCATGATTCAGATATGGGATCTGAAGCTGTCTATCTATCTCAGTAAACTGAGTCCGGAGAATCTCGAGTTCTCTGTGCAGGGGTTGATGCCGTCGATCGGTTTTCTGGGCGTTGTGTTTGCGGGTGTCGCTTTGCTGGGTGTGTTGGGTAAGGTGCAGCAGAAGATCTCGAAGTTCGATATTGTCTTGCCGATCCTCAATGTTTGTTGGGTCTACCTGGCGGCTAAATATGCTATTGGCCAGGGCCTGACAACTCCGCAGACTTTCGGCTGGATCGCGGTGTGTGCTGCCCTGATTCACCTGCTGATAGGCTGGTGGTTGCTTGGCCGCGCTGAGGGGGGGGCTTTGGGAACAACCTCCTTTGCCCTTGCCGGAGGTTTGCTCCTGGCTTTTGCTGCACCTATGGCGATTGGCCATGCGGTGATAGCCACAGCTATGGTTGCTCTGCTGGCTGTGGCTATGGTCTGGATTTCAGTTCGACGTAACAACCATGGCTTACGTTTGATTTCGTATGTGCTGCAACTGTACGCCTGTTCGGCTCTGGTCTATTTGCTGTGGGCGACTGACGGTACAAAGCCTTCGCTGATCGGTGCGCTATCCTCGGGACTTCTGGCAAGTATTGCCTTCTGTCATTATTTCTGGGCTCGTCGACATCCTGCGACCCCCGGTGAATCATTCATGCATAAGCTCAATAAGAATGATCGCGGTGCCAGCGTCCTGCTGGTGGCAGCTTTGTTCAGCGGCTTCTTTACCATGCGGGTCGGGCTCTACCAGGCACTTGATTTTATGCATATGGCAACGCACAGTGCTTTTGGTGGTGCACAGTCCGTCCTGATTAACGTAACAGCCGCGGTCCTTCTATGGTTCAGTCTGATGAAGCATAATAAGGAGCTGCGCAATGTAGCGGTTGTGATAACCGTGATCGGGGCCGGTAAGGTTTTTCTGATGGATATGGTGCAGCTGAAAGGGATGCCGCTGATGATCAGTGTTTTTACGTTCGGTCTTGTGGCGGCCTTGGCCTCTTTTGTGCTGGGCCGGTGGAATAAAAAAGATCAGGCTGGAGCGGTTGAAAATCCGTAAGCAGCACAGCTGCCAGGGTTTGAGGTTGGTTCAAAATGATCGAACTAAAAAGGGCCTTCGCAATTGCGAAGGCCCTTTTTGTTTAGTAACAAGATCGATTTACCAGACGGAATCGAGCTGAGTAAAGGCTTTCTTGAAGTCGGCTTTGACAGTCTCGAGAATGGCTATTGCATATTCGTTGTTGTGAACGCCGTTGGTGCCGTCGTTACGGACAAACTTGAGATTGCGCAGCGCCTGGCTGTAAGTTTTCCAGACTTCAGTCGTGTCACGTTTGGCGGCATCTGCATCAGCAAGCGCCGCTTCGAGTTCGACGCGCATTTCCTTGAGCTTGTCGATGCGAGCATTTGTTTCTGCTGCCCACTCTTCGAAGATCTCGTTGTAGGCTTCGTCTTCATGGCAGTCGGTGCAGGTTGAAGAGGAGGCTCGATAAGTTCCTTTGGTAACGCCGGTGTGACAATCAACGCAAGTCATGTCGGCTGCATCGCCGTACATCATGCTAGGAATGTCGAGGTCGCCAATGCCAGTACCAACGTTCATAGCCTTTTGCGCTTCATGGCAAACACCGCAATCGGCTACCTGAGGGGCATCATCGCCAGCATCGGCGTGACACGCCAGGCAGAAGTTCATGCGATCGGTCGCCGTCGCCGGGTTGTGAACAACACCGAAGTGGCAATCACGGCAGGTCAGGTCAAACTCTTCAATGTGCAGGGTATGGTCAAAATGAGTGCCACCGACGAAATCGTCGGTCATGATATCGGCCAGGCCCTTGCGCTCGCGGAAGTCAGGGTTGACGACATCGTCAAGCATGCGCATGTTGACAACTTTCATCGGGCCCTTGGTTGTTTCACGAACCGTCTTGTTGCCCTCGTCTGAATGACAGTAGAGACAGTGCCATGAAGGAACCAGGTCCTCGTGAGGGTTAGAGAGAATTTCGAGTTTCTCTTCCTTGGAGATGGTCAGCTGCATATAGGTGTCACGCAGTCCGCCAATCTTGGCTTTCATGTAACCGACTACGCCTGGACGACCGTGACAGTCAAGACAGGAAACGCCGGCGTCACCATGGGCGGAGTGTTCCCAGGAGTCAACTTCGGCCAATGGACCAAAGCCCTGTGCCGGGTGGCAGAGATGGCAGAACTCAGGTTCAGAAGTCATGTGGAGAATCTGGATATTGATAAAGCCAAAAAACACCACGAAAACTACTGAAATGATGGTGAAAATGACAATGTGTTGTTTGCACCAGTCAAATACGTTCTTAAGCATGTTCCGCACCTCTGTCATAGATTTACGTTAAAAAATGATAGAAAAGGATTAAATTTCAAGAGCCACCGTATAATACACATTTTGTGAATGAATGCAACATAAAGATTGTATACAGTATGCATTCGGAGAAGGCCTCCTGCTCCTGATCGAGGCGCTTTAAGAAGATGCTTAAACTCATTTTTTCTGCAATTTCGATAACTTTAATTTCCTTCTCAAATTTCAGTTTCGATGCTTGTCAGCACCTTCTCTCCGTTCGTATAAATTGCGATGAGAATTCCATGCCGGGTTAGCATAAAAATAAAAAGGGGTTGCCGATTGGCAACCCCTTTCGCGTTTCTCGTGATGTGTGGATTCGGGCTAGTGCCCGCTACCTCCCATGAAGGCGAAGATCATCAGGAAGAGGCAGGCCAGTCCTGTGAAGAGGGCTATGTAGCCGAAGGCCTTGAGGCAGAAGTCGTAGACCGGACCGCTGACCTTCTGGCAGACATACTCTTCAGTTGTGCCTTCTTCTTCGTAACGGCGCCATTGGTCGCCACGCTCTTCGATGAACTCTTCTTTGGCCATCTGGCCGTTGAAGATAACAAAGTCCATCGGGAACTTCTCTGGCCGCCCGTGGGTGTTGTAGAAGTGGACGGTGAAGATAAAGCCGGTTGCCAGCAAAGCTTCGTCAGAGTGAATGATCGTTGCAACATTGAACATCCAGCCTGGCAGGAAGTAGCCGAAGATCTCCGGGAACCAGAGCATCAGGCCGGATCCGCCGATGGCAAACATACCCCAGAAGACGGCGAGGAAGTCGAATTTTTCCCAGTAGGTCCAGCGCTCGAAGGTCGGTTTTGGACCGAGGAAGAGGAACCAACGGACCATACCGATGACGTCGCGGATATCACGCAGGTTCGGGCAAAGAGAGTCCGGTCCGAACAGGCGTGTCAGCCACATATCGCCAGGCCTCTTCTTCTTGCTCAGGAAGAGGAAGTCAAAGCTCAGGATAAGAGCTGAGACGAAGTAGTAGAAGGTCAGGATTGCACAACCACGGTGGATCAGGCCCGCATAGTAAGTACCACCGAAGAAGTCCATCATTCCCGTGGCCCAGCGTTGGTCGGCAAATTTGAGCGGCAGACCGGTGAGGGTGAGCCCGAGGAAGCTGATTATAACGGTCAGGTGCAGGAAGATGTGGCGAGCCTTGAAGCGGACATATTGTTTGTGTGGCTCAGTGATGTGATGCTCTTCTTTGTTGCCGCTATGCTGCTCTGCAAGTTTCTGACGGTTCTCAACAAAACCACGCACCATCCAGAGCAGAGTGTGAATCCAGAATACGGCAAACGTGCCAACCAGAAGACCGGTCATGCTGACAAAAGTCCAGTAGCTGATTGGGTAATTCTCCCGGTCGTGCATGTCACCATGAGAGTTAAACTTGGCAAACAGGGGTGTTGCGTTGGGATGACACTGAGCGCAGGTGCCAGTCAGGTTGGCAATGTTAACGCTTGAGCTCGGGTCGTCTTTAGGTAGAACGTTGTGCGCCGTATGGCAATCAGCACAACCGGCAACTTTATCAGGTGAGCCGAGCTTGAAGTTTTTGCCGTGATAGCTGCTCATGTAGGTGCTTACGGCGACACTGAAGACACCGTTGCGGTCCATCATTTCCTTGTCGCCATGGCATTTCAAACAAACTTTGGTGTGGAATTCCCGGTTGATGTGGCTGTCCGGGTCGCCGAGTTGCCCAATTTTGTGCAGGCCGTGACAATCGTTACAGGCCGCAGAGTCGGGATTGCCGGCCATAACGGCTTTACCGTGGCTTGAGTCGATGTAGTCTTCATGGTCATCATGACAACTGGTACATTTGGCGATAACTTTTGTTTTTTCACCTTTCCAGTAGGTGTGGGTGTGGATATCATCATGACAATCAGCGCAGGAGACTTCATTCAGTTTGTGGACGCTTGAGTAATGCTCGCTGGTCTCCTTCTTGTGGCAGCGCACACATTTGGGTTCTTCGGGCATAACGTCACCAGACATATGTTCATCCAGTGAAGTGACTGCTGTGTGGCAGCTGGTGCAGGCGTTCGTGCCGTGTACTGATGCACCGTAGGCGATAGGGGAGACCACATCGTCGTGGCATTCAAGGCAGATTTCCGGAGCGATGGCCATGCCGTTTTCAGCTTGAGCCGATAGGTTTGGGAAGAGCATGGCAAAAGCCAGTAGGGCAAGGACAAGGATTCTGCAATTCATTGGTGTGACCTCCTGAGGTTTATCCTCGCTTCAAGCCGAATGATTTCAAAATAGCCTGAAACGTGTCGTTCCATATGTATGAAAAATAGAAAAAACAGAGTAAAATAGTAAGCTTGGACCTATAACAGATTGCATGCAGTATTAGATTAAAAATGGTTTAACATAGCCAATATTAAAAGTCAATCGTGAAAACCCTCTAAGAAATGATTTTAATAGTCAGGGTGTATATATTTTATATACAGGTATAAATATCTTGCCTGTCAGATTTAAAGGGGGCTAATATGCGGAAATTTTATCGGTACGGGGGTAGTGGAAATGGCACCAAAATGGAGTGGCTTGGTTCTGGCTGGTTTTGCCTTAACTTTTTATGTCGTTGGTGGGCTTCTGATCATGGGCGGGTTGATCATGATCGGTGTCCTGGGTAGTCAGGACCTTTGGGGCTGGGGTGAAGCGCGTGGCATAGGTTACATGGCTTTTGGGGTCGGCATTGTCCTCTCTGTGCTGGGTGTTCTGGTTATGCGGATCATGCGCAACCGTGGCGTTGCTTGAAAGACTTGATAAGGTTTAAATAAAAAAGGGAACAGCCAAGTGGCTGCTCCCTTTTTCTTTTACTGCTAAACCAACTTATTTGCTGAGCAGTTGCACAACAGTGTCGGTAAAGGGGTTAGCGAAGAGGATAATCATGGCAACAACGAGGCAGTAGATTGCCAGAGACTCAATCATCGCCAGACCGACCAGCATAACAGTCATGATCTTGCCGCTTGCACCTGGGTTGCGAGCAACACCTTCAACGGCTTTCGAGATAGCCACACCCTGACCAATACCAGTACCAAAAGAGCCGAGACCCATGCCGACAGCAGCAGCCATTACACACCAAGCAAAATACTCCATTTTTCTACTCCTTATTTGTTAGTGACCTATTTTCCTATACGATATAGGACGCAAGCACGGGCATCCGTGCTTAGTGAGCTTCTTCGAGTGAGCCGGCAATGTAAATCATTGCCAGCAACATGAATACGAACGTCTGGATGAATGCAACCAGAATACCCATCAGCATCAATGGTAATGGAACCAGGAAAGGCACCAGGGTAAAGAAAATCATCAAAACGATTTCATGGCCATACATGTTGCCGAACAGACGCAAGGTCAGCGACAGGGGACGTGCCATGTGGCCAACGAGTTCGATCGGGATCATTAATGGTGCCAGCCAGCCAATCGGTCCACAAAAATGTTTAAAATAACCGATGCCATGCTCCTTGATGCCAACGATGTGCGTCATGGCAAAGACGGTCAGGGCTATCGCTGCATTGGTGTTCAGATTGGCGGTCGGTGGATAGAATCCGGGGATCAGGGCAATCAGGTTTGAGACGAGGATAAAAAAAGCAATGGTTGCAATCAACGGGAAATAGGCTTTTCCCTTCGGACCCATAGTCTCTTCAATCATGTTTTCAATGCCATCAACCGCGATCTCGAGGACATTCTGCAGACCGGTCGGAACCGTTTTGATGTTACGTTTGACGAGAACAGCAACAAGAATCAGCATTGCCATGACCAGCCATGTATAGGTGACATGGGTACCAATGTGCAGGTGTAGTTGACGTTCGAGCCATTCCAGAATAATAAACGGATGTGTCATGGTACCTGAAGCCTCCTCTACTTAAAGCGCGCGTTGTGCTGTCATCCAAAACAGGTTGATAATCACAACCGAGAGTCCGATCACCAAGCCGATGATATGGATTTTTACAATTGCAATCAGGAGGCCCAGAATTACGGCTAAAATGGCCAACCTGATAAAACAACCAAACATATAACTGAATCTAGTGCCGCCCGTTGCTTGACCCAAGAGCCGATTCAATGAGCTGCGTAGTGAAATAAATCCGCCGATAGCGATCAGCCCGCCGACCAGAATTCCAATACTCAAGTCAAGATTGCTGAAAGGCAGACTGCCAAGCAGCAGAAAGGCCAGAATGATCCAATTACGCCGTGCCAGTTGCGCGGGCAGCAGCTCAATCTGGTCCATTATCCTTCTGGTCCTTTTCTTCTTTTGTTTCCAGTTCACGCATTCCGCGTCGGGTCAGAATGAAGATGTTACGAAATCCTGCCACAATGCCGATGCCGAGCCAGATCAAGGTCATCCAAGGGGCTGTCTCTAGCCACTTGTCCAGGTAGATTCCGATATACAGGCCAATAAAAGTAGCCGCCACCATAGATATCCCGATGCTTGATAAAAAGCTCAGAGATTTCATGAGTTGGCGTTTGTCTTCGGCCATAATAATTGTATACAGAATACACCTAGGGGTTTAAACCCACCCTAAATAGCACAGGGTTATAGGGCTGTCAACCGGTTTCTCTGTACCTTTCCTGTTAGTTTGGCCGGCCTCCAAGGGAGACCAAAGTCAGTATTGCAAAGCCGATTATCCCGGCCAGTGAGCTCTGGTAAGCGTAGTAGGGCCAGGCGACTTTCCCGGTACTGTCCAGGCTGATCTTTCGATATTGCTTCAGGTGCTTGTGCACCTGCCAGCGAATCTCAAAAAAGCTGACCTTTATGCCGGCCCGCGCCATGGCCCGCAAGATCAGGATCGAACAGACGAAGTTAAGAATTCCCGCTGCGATGAAGCCGCAGAACAAATAAAGGGTCACGAAACTTCTCCGTTTCGTTGTGAAGCAAAAGCCCTGATGTTAACTGACGGCAATCTGTTCACCATTCAACTCGATGATCTGTCCACCACGAATCTTGCAGCGCTTGCGCAACTCCACATCGCCATCGACCGTAACCAGGCCATCGCCGATCAACAGCTTGGCGACACCGCCACTCTCGCAGAGGCCGGTGACTTTCAGCAGGCTGTGCAGTGCAATATACTCATGGCCAGAGAGGTCAAATTCAATCATGGTTTTTTCGGTCGCCCCGGGCGACTGCGGGGGAATTTTTTCCCGCCCGGTTTGAAGAACTTGCCTTCGCTGCTTTTTGGCCCACCTTTGCGCTTGCCCTTGTTCTCAAAGTCAGGAGCTTGCTCGTCGGCAGGGGTTATCTGCAACTGCTGTCCGCAGACCCAGACTTTTTGCAGTTGACGAAAGGTTGCCGAGGGCATGTCATTGGGGAGGTCAACCAGGCAATGATCGTTATGGATCTTGATCTGTCCGATATCCCGGCTTCTGATATTTGCTTCATTGGCGATGGCGCCGACAATATGTTTCGGTTCGACACCGTGGTTGCGGCCGACCTCGATTCGGTAGCGCATCAGGTTGCCGTCAGAAGCCTCTTTCTCGCGTCTCTGCCGTGGGCCCCTGTCTTCGCGATCAACAGTTTCTTCGATTTCGCCATCGTCAACCTGTAGAGGCCTGTCTTTTTGTACCAGGTAGGCAAGGGTTGCCGCAATTCTTCTCAGACCGACATCGTACTGATGCTGATAGCTGTCGATCAACTCTTCGAAAAATTCCAGATCCTGCGACTCCATGGCTTCTGCAATCTGTTCCTTGAAGAGATCGCTGCGGCGGTTGGAGATATCCTTGCGGCTCGGCAGGCTCATTGCGGTGATCGGCTGGCGAGTTGCCCGCTCGATGGCTGCCAGCATGCGTCTTTCTCTGGGCGCGACGAAAAGGATCGCCTGACCCATGCGGCCGGCACGACCGGTACGGCCAATGCGGTGGACATAGGCTTCTGTATCGTAAGGAATGTCGTAATTGACGACATGGCTGATGCGCTTGACATCCAGCCCTCGGGCTGCGACATCGGTGGCAACGACGATATCCAGGGTTCCGGCTTTCAGGCGTTCCACAGTTTTCTCACGCAGAGTCTGGGTCATGTCACCGTTGAGGGGTGCGCAGGAGAAACCTCGCGATTCCAACTTCTCAGAAAGTTCAACCGTTGCGATCTTGGTCCGTACGAAGACAATCATGCCCTCGATCTCTTCCGCTTCGAGGATACGGGTGAGGGCATCGAATCTGTTCAACATCGTCAACAAATCCCATGCGTAGCATTTCGTCAGCTTCGTCGAGGACAACGCAGGAGAGCTCACTCAGGTTCAAGGTGCCGCGGCGCAGGTGGTCCTGGATGCGTCCCGGAGTTCCGACCACTGCGTGGACGCCACGATGTAACTGGCGAAGTTGTTGGCTCATGCTTTGGCCGCCGTAAACTGGCAGAACCTGGAAACCCTTCATGTGGCGGGCATAGGTGCGAATCGCTTCGGAGACCTGCAGGGCCAGTTCACGGGTCGGAGTGAGAACCAGGATTTGTGGGATTTTCTTCTTCAGGTCGAGGCGGCTCAACAGAGGCAGGGCAAAAGCGGCTGTTTTCCCGGTGCCGGTCTGGGCCTGGCCAAGTAGGTCGCGACCTTCGAGTAGCGGTGGAATACTGCGTGCCTGAATCGGTGAAGGTGTTTCGTAACCGACTTCTTTAATCACCTTGTTAATCGCCGGGTCAAGGTTTAGCTCGGCAAAGGTTGTCAAAATTTCTTCTGTCATGGTTTTCCTGTGTTTTTGCGGGGTAGAAAATTATGGTCAATCTGGCTGAGTGGCTGCCGGAGAGTAAAATAGATAAGTAACATTCTACATCATTATTAAGGAGTAGGAGGTCGGCGAACTTAACCTATCGGTCAAACTAGTGCAACTTTTAACCTGCCTGGCAAGGAAAAAGCTCAGCGCGAACCGAGCTTTGCGAGCAAAATGCCGATGCTTTGATTGAGAAAGTGCTCACGGGGCAAGGATGTAAAGTAAGGCTCTTTGCGAAAGCCGAGTCGATTAAGCTCATCTATAATCGGCTGGTGGCGTTTGAATTTGAGTCCCTTGCGGAGAGTTTTCAGGGCAGCTTGCTTCTTGCCGGTCAAGAGGTGAATGCGGCTGAGTTGGTAATAGTGGTCAGGGTTGTTGGGCTCGGCATGAAGAGCCTCCAGGCAGAGGGCACGGGCTTGTTTGTACTGGCGACGTTCCCTGGCAAGACAATAAGCCAGTTTGGATTTAACTCCAGGTAAGGGTTTAATGGCGTGGGCGGCTTCGAGTTGCAAGAGCGCGACCACGGTTTCGTCACGTTCCAAGGCGCGTTCCGCTTTCTGGAGCAGGCTGCTGATGGTTTCGGACATTCAATCGTCTCCTGCGCTGTGCACTCGTTAAGAGTAACCCAAACTGGGCTTTTCGGCAATAATAGATGAATAAATGATGGCTTGGGTTGGTCTGCGCGGCACTGCTAGCAACCTGTCGGACTGACAATGAACTGGCTGCAAATTCGTCTCTTTGGCCCATATCTCAGCTCCTTTTCGACCAATAGCTACGGCTATTACTCTCTAATGAGCCAAAATCTGTTCTCAAACAGCCAAATTTTCGCTTCAGCCCTTGTAGCCCGACAGGCTGCTAGGAAATATGGCAAGACGCTCACCTGCCGGCTTTCACAGATTAAATCGCCCTCTGGAAGAGTGCATAAAGAGTTGCCTGAGGTGTCGCACTGGGGTATTGTAAGACGTTAATTTTTAAGTTTAATGCTCAATTTTGCCAGTGTTTTTAATCGCTGCTATTAAGCTAATGAGGTGCTCTATGGGTTTACTGCGCCTGTTTGTGATTTTAACGGTCATCCTGCTCTTTCTGGTTGGGGGGGCTTGGGCTGAAGGCGTGCTGCGTTACGCTGGAGCCACCACGTTACAGCGCTTTTTCATGCCTGAGGTCGGTCGAATATTTACCAATGATACTGCGATAAAGGTGAATATAGAGGGCGGCAACACCGGTCCCGGAATCAAGGCTCTCCTGAAAGGTGATGTTGATATGGCCGGAGCCGGACGGCTCTTGACAGAGGCAGAGAAGCAGCAGGGCTTGGTCGAGCATTTTCTCGGTTGGGATGTTCTGGCGATTGTCGTGCACGAAGATAATCCCTTGGAAGATTTAACCA
Source organism: Desulfuromonadales bacterium (assembly GCA_012974435.1). Lineage (GTDB taxonomy): Bacteria > Desulfobacterota > Desulfuromonadia > Desulfuromonadales > BM103 > M0040. The sequence continues at coordinate 14,424 of JAAXQF010000025.1, forward strand.
ACGAACAGCTGCAAGGCATCTTTTCTGGCGAGTTGACGAATTGGCAGCAGGTCGGTGGTGCAGTTAACCCTATCGTCGTGGTCACCAGCCCGAAGGGCTCAGGGATGCGCAATTCTGTGAAAAAAATGATTCTGCACGAAAAAGATTATCGCAACAGGGAAATTGTTTCGGCAATCGTTGCGGGCTCTGATCAGCAGGTCAGTATGTTCCCTGGTGGAATAACCGCCTTGAGTAGGAGCATGCTCGACGCCGATCATGTCAAGGCGATCAAAGTGGATGGTGTCGCAGCAACGGCGGAAAATGTTGCTGCGGGAAAATACCCGCTGATCAAACCACTGACCCTTGTGACCAATGGTGAACCGCAAGGGGACTTGGCTCGTTTCATCGACCTGGTCAAGAGCCCAAAGGGTAAAGGGGCGCTAAAAAGAAGTTTTGTTCCCGCAGAATAATTGGCTGATAACGCCAGACGATATTATCGTGGAAAGATGTTGAATTTATGAAGTTGCGTTCAAAAATACTTTTAGCACTGGTTTCGGTGAGTGTTATTCCTCTTGTGCTTTCTCTGCTGATGATCGGTGGCATGGTTTCTGACGAGCTCGAAGTTCAGATGCAGGTGCGTGCGCAGGATTCCGCCAATTTTATCGAGCAGACGACGACCAGAACATCGACCGAAAACCTGACGTTGATACAGATGTTGGCCAGTAACCCTTTCATGGTCAACGCCGTGTACTCAGCAGGATTGAGTAACGACAATGATCAACTGGTTAGTGTTATTAGCAACATGGAAGGCCTGCCTTTTGATCAGGTACAGGTCCTCGACAAGGAGGGGGCGCGACTTTACCGCGGCTTTGCCAATGGCTACGAAGAGGTTCCTGCCACTTCGGGGGTCGAACAGCCGGTTATTGAAGCGAGCCTGGAAGGTGAAGATTATGCTGAAAGCGGCATGTTTGATGGCCGCATGGCGATCACTGCTGCGGCACCTATTAGTATGTATGGTGAACCTATCGGCCACCTGGTCGGAGTCACTTATTTTGATAAGACTCTGGCGACCCGTTTGAAAGCCCTCAGCCGCATGGAAATCGCTTTCTTTGACGAAACAGGTGTTTTTGCCGCAACCTCTCCTGAGCTCTCAGCCCTTGAATTGAAAGCCATTCTCCAGGCGAGCAGTTATGAAGCAGAGATCAGCGGGAAGAAACACCGGATTTTCTATAACTCGATCGGTGGCAAGAATCGTGGTGTGCTGATGGCTCTGGATATCACCACGCTGGATGCAGCCAACAGCAATCTTCAGCAGGCCCTGTTGCTAACAACTCTCATCGTCGCGGTCATCTCAGTTATTATTGGTCTGCTCGTAGCAACCGGTATCATCCGTCCTTTGCGCGAAGTGGTTGCCAATTTGCGGGAGATCTCCGCTGGTGGTGGCGACCTGAGTCGGGAGTTGGACGTCCGTACCTCCGATGAGGTCGGTGAACTCTCTGAGTGCTTCAACGCTTTTCTGGCTCGCCAGCGTGAGATGGTTGGGCGCCTGCGTGAAGTGACCAAGGATCTGGCCGCGGCTAATGGGCAGATTCGCAACTCGTCCCACGAAGTCATGGAGGGCGCTGTTCGTCAATCACAGGCCCTGGAGGAATCCTCCAAGGCGATCGAGGGGATCGACGAGGCCGCTGGTGGTATTGCCGAGAGTACGGGCAACCTGGTTACGGCTGCGGAAGGGAGTTCTTCTGCGACCCTGGAGCTGGGGGCCACGATTGAAGAAATTGCTTCGCAGATGGAGAAACTCTTCAGCACAGTTGACGAAGTCTCCAGCTCGATCAACGAGATGTCGGTCGCCAGCCAGGAGGTTGCGGAGAATGTCGGCATTCTTTCCTCTTCAACCGAGGTGACGGTTTCGTCGATGCTGGAGATGGACGCGTCGATCAAGGAGATCGAAGGTAACGCCGTCGAGACCAGTAAGTTGGCCAGTGAGGCGGCTGAAGATGCCCAACGCGGCATGCAGACGGTTGAAGAGACGATTCGCGGGATTGAATCGATCCGGCAGACGGTTGATCGGGCCAGCGAGGCGATTATGGACTTGGGAGATCAGTCGAGCGCGATCGGCAAGATCCTCACGGTTATCGATGAAGTGGCTGACCAGACCAGTCTCCTGGCACTGAATGCGGCGATAATTGCCGCTCAGGCAGGAGAGCATGGTAAAGGGTTTGCCGTGGTCGCTGATGAGATTCGCGAGTTAGCCGAACGCACGGCCGTCTCGACCAGGGAAATTGGTACTATCATCACCAACCTCCAGGAAGGAACCCAGGAGGCGGTTGTCGCCATGAAGGCGGGTAGTGAGCAGGTTCACCAGGAAGTGAAGCGCTCCAAGGACTCCAGCGTTGCTTTGGAGAAAATCCGCAGCAGCACGCTGAAAGCGATGGACCAGGTGAACGGTATCGTCCGTGCGACAGAGGAACAGTCCCGGGGCAGTCGCCAGGTTACAGATTCCATGAACCAGGTGGCCTCCATGCTGGAGCAGATTGCCTCGGCGATCAACCAGCAGACATCTGGTGCCCGTCAACTTGCCGAAGGCGCCGAGTCGATGCGTGACATTGCTGCCCACGGTAAACAGAGCACCAGTGAGCAGGCGAAAGGTAGCCGCCAGATTAACGAGAGCATGGAGCAGATTCGTTCCATGATCTCGCTTATCGATGATTCTACTCGTTCATTGACCCAGCGCAGCCGTGATGTCGTCGACGCGGTAGGCAGTGTCCACAAGGTCGCCGAGAGCAACGCCAGTCGTACGGCGGAGCTGGATCACGTGGTAGAAACACTGACGCGTCTGACCGCTACTCTTGAAGAGGAGGTCGGGGTCTTCAAGATATGACTGGCCTCTCTCTCAAGCTGACAGTGCTAGGTTCGGGAACCAGTACCGGTGTCCCCGTTCTCGGTTGCCACTGTGCCGTTTGTTCTTCGAGTGATCCACGCAATAGTAGAACCCGTTGCAGCGTGTTGCTCGAATGGGCAGGTCGCAAGGTTCTGATCGATACGGCGACCGATTTTCGTCAACAGGCGTTGCGTGAAGGGATCGAGCAGATCGATAGCGTTCTCTTCACCCACGCTCACGCTGATCACGTACATGGCATTGATGATCTGCGCACCTTTACTCTGCGCACGGGAAATGCGATTCCCGCTTATGCTGATCGTGGTGTGCTCGATCGACTCAAGGGGCTGTTCAGCTATATCTTCAGCGAGTCGGATGCGCCTGGTTATCGGCCGCGTCTGCAGGTGAACGAGGTTGTCGGTCCTTTTGACCTGTTTGGCCAAACCGTGGTGCCGATTCCCCTATTGCATGGTCCGGGTGAATCTTTGGGTTACCGGGTTGGCAACTTGGCTTACATCGTCGATTGTAGTGCTCTGCCCGAATCCTCCTGGCGTCTTCTGCAAGGGCTGGAGGTTCTGGTCATTGATGCCTTGAGATTCCGAGAGCATGAGTCTCATTTCAGTATCAGCGAGGCGATCGAGGTGGCCAAAAAATTACGGGTGCCAAGAACCCTGCTGACTCACCTGACTCATGATATTGATTATCCGCGGCATGCTACAGGATTACCCGATGGTGTCGAATTTGCCTATGACGGGCAGACCTTGACCCTGCCGCTGCCCGGAAATTAACAGAACGATAGGACCCTATGCCGAAACATCAGGAAATACGCCTCCATGGACACCTTGATGATACCATCGAGTACTTTGCCATGGCGGCTTCACGCGATGCCTACAGTCGATATTTTTTCGAGACAGACAGTGATAACCTGCGTTTTTTTTCGCCGGGAAATGAATTTATTCTCGGGACCGAACATATCAGTCACTGCGGCAATGGTGGCTCTTTCTGCGAATATATGTTCGGTGTCGACCAGCCGCTCTCCGACTTGGCGAAGACTGATGTGCGTAATCGGCTGGTCCTCTACGGAACCTTTTACAAGAGCAGTGATGGCAGCAACCTTGATTTTACCCCGAAGACTGATGGTCTAAGCAGTTTTGAACAGGTTTTCTTTGAAGGCAACGCCACGGTCAATTATTTCTTCTTTATGACCGGTTCAGTCTCTGGGGAACTGCAGGAGCAGCAGGAGAATATCGCCCGTCTGCTTGGTAAAACCCTCAAGCGTTCCGCCCATGTTGGCCTCGGCGACGATACCGAGTTGATCGATGAAATCTACTCCATGCTTGGTCATCGCAGCTCCCTTTACCTGGTCAAGCTGATCAATAAAAAGCACAAGCAGTATCATGATGTCTTCAAGGATCTTTACGACGAATACAAGACGATTCCGGATTACGAATATGAGAAGTTGCAGGAGCTTGCCAACGAACTCGAGATCGACCGCTATCAGCAGGAGCGGATTCGTATCGATGTCATGTATAAGCATCCGGATAACCAGAGAATTGTCGACGAGTACAAAAACATCCTGATTGAGTGCAACCTGAAAGGGAGCATCAACCAGATGGAGAACGCCCGCCTGACTCGACTGAAGACACTTTCAGTGCGTAACAAGATTCCGGCGGCGCTCTTTTATACCCTCGACAAAATGCTCAAGCATGACAAGCTGGTTGACCTTGATGAGCAGGATTACCTCGCAGAAACCCGGCAGGTCCTGGAAGGCATCTTCTTTACCGAAGCCCAGATCGACGCCAGCATCAACTCGGAGGATATGTCGCTGCTGCTGCACGCCAAGCGTCAAGCGAGTGAAAACCGCGATCATACCTTTGAGCATATCCTGCTGGAAACCGGCAAAGCGTGTGACGAAAAGATCCATGAAGGGGCCGACCTGGCCCTGCTTGAGCACTTCTCCTACATCATCACCTACTTCGATCGTTACGATAATACCTCCTCGGTGATCAATCAGCTCGCCTTTATGGAGAACGTCCATTTCGGCGAAGAGCAGATCCGCAGTCTGCTCGGCAACAAGAAGGCGTTTGACGAGCTCAATGACAAACTCTGGAAAGACCTCTTTTTCAAGCAGGTCTTTGAGAACAAGTACCTGGGGCAATTCGGTCGGAAGAAGATCGTCTGTCTGCAAAAGGGTCTGGCGCTGATTGAAGACGGCCGTCTGACGATTACCGCCCTGGTTGATCAGCTGCTTGTGCTGGAGAAGCAGGAGCGTCTTTACGCGATCCTGCTCGGTCACGTTAAAGAGCGTATTCGGAACTTCTACTCAAAGTACAATACCCGCGTGGAGCAGGAGGCCTTGCTGGTCGAAGTGGCCGACGAGCTTTACAACAAGGGGCTCCATACTGGTGACATCCCGCTTGGCCAGTTCCACAACGTGGTGGTGAACATCAAGAAGGAAGCGGTTTACCTGCATAACCTCCTGCCCAAGATTGTTGCTGAGCGTGACGCCAGCCTGCGTGAAGATTTCCTCGATAACAGCGGCCTTGACCGTTTTTACGTGGAAGAGCTTGAGCGGGAATATTTCGAACTGAATGATCTCGACATAGAGAACCTCTATCTGATCCGCAAAGGCTACGCGGACTAAACTCTTCCCTCTTTCCGATTGCGAACTTATCATGAGCCAACCAGACCTCAAACAGATCCGCAATATCGGCATTATCTCGCACATCGACGCCGGCAAGACAACCGTCTCCGAGCGCATCCTCTATTATTGCGGAGAAATCCATAAACTGGGTGAGGTTCATGATGGCATGGCGACCATGGACTGGATGGCCCAGGAGCAGGATCGAGGCATCACGATCACGGCGTCCAGCACCAGCTGTCGCTGGCGGGATATCTGGATCAACCTGATTGATACGCCGGGGCATATCGATTTTACGATTGAAGTGGAACGTTCCCTGCGCGTCCTTGACGGCGCGGTCGCGATTTTCAGCGCGGTTGAGGGGGTTCAGCCGCAAAGCGAATCGGTCTGGCACCAGGCCGATCGCTATGGCGTGCCGCGCATCTGCCTGATCAACAAGCTGGATCGCGTCGGCTCCGATTATCAGGCTGTTCTTGAACAGATCCAGAAACGTCTCGGGGCCCGCCCGGTGCTGATGCAGTTACCTCTTGGTGAAGAGGGCGAGTTTCATAGTGTCATCGATCTCGTCAATGAGGTTGTCCAGACCTTTGCTGAAGACGACCTGGGCGCGGATGTTGGCTGCTCACCCGTTCCTGAGGAGCTCCGTGAGACGGTTGCCGCGGCCAGAGAAACTGTGATTGAAGCGGCCGCAGACTGGGATGACGACCTGCTCGAAGATTTCCTCGAAGGTCGGGAGATTGCAGCAGAGCGCATCGCTCCAGCTTTGCGCAAGGGTGTGCTTGCCGGAGAGCTTTTCCCCGTCTTTCTCGGTTCCGCTTTGCGCAACAAGGGCATTCAGCCGGTTCTGGATGCTGTCACCGCTCTTTTACCTTCTCCTCTTGAACTCCCACCGGTTTCAGTCCGCAACCCGAATGATGACGAAAGCCTTCTGCTGCCTTGTGACATTTCGGGGCCACTTTGTGCGCTGGCTTTTAAGGTGCTCTCCGACGAAGGACGCAAGTTGACTTACCTGCGCATCTATTCCGGTGAATTGAAGGCGGGGGAGACCTTGTTGAACGCGACCCAAAACGTTCAGGAGCGGGCGGCGCGACTTTTCCGCATGCATGCCCATAAGCGTGAACGCATTGATATTGCTCGTGCCGGGGATATCGTCGCTGTCGCGGGCCTCAAAGATGCTTTGACCGGTGATACCCTCTGCGGTGCTGAACAACCCCTCTTGCTTGCTGGCCTCGCTATCCCTGAGCCGGTGGTCTCTCTGGCGGTGGAGCCGCGCCAGGTTCAGGATCGTGACAAGCTGATGCTCTCCCTTGAGAAACTGCAGTGGGAAGACCCAACTTTCCGTGTGCGGGAAGATGAAGACACCGGGCAGACGGTTTTGACCGGAATGGGCGAGCTTCATCTGGAAGTGGTGCTTCGCCGCCTGCTCGATGATTTTGGCGTTGAGGTCAATGCCGGTCAACCGCAGGTTGTTTACCGCGAGAGTGTTTCTGCTGAGGCCAGCCATACCGAAACCTTCGAACGCGAGATCGATGGCAAGCCCCAAAGGGGTGAAGTCAGTTTACGGGTTGCTCCTCGTGAGCGTGGTTCCGGAAACGAGATCCTGCTGCCCTCTCTTGATACGGAAGGTTTAACCGAAGAGATTCTGAGTGCGCTGCGAGAAACCTTAACGATGGCCCTCGGCTCCGGGGTGCAGATCGGCTATCCGATGGTTGATATGTCTGTTGTTGTTGACCAGGTGCCGGTGACACCGGGAGTAACTTCCGTGCTTGGCGTACGTGCCGCGGCTCAGCGGGGACTGATGCTGGCGATCCGGGCCGCAAAACCCGTATTGCTCGAACCGGTGATGGCGCTGGAGATTACCTCCCCGGGAGAATTTTCCGGCAAGGTTTATGGCGGCCTGCAGCAGAAAGGTGGGCGTGTCGAAGGGATGGAGTCTCGAGAGGTTGTCGACCTCATCCGCGCCCACATCCCACTCTCGGAAATGTTCGGTTACATGACCGAACTGCGCAGCGCCACACAGGGCCGAGGTTCCTTTACCATGGAGTTCAGTCATTACGACAAGGTTTCTCATTCGGTCATGGTGCGTCTTGGTTTGAAATAACCCCAAGGACTGACAGGATCGTGGCTTTCCTTCCAGAACAGGCAAGTAATTGACTTGCCTGTTTATCTCTTCTTACCTAAGTTAATATAGAAATCCATATAAATAACTCTTGACATAATGGCCCCCGCGGGGCATATTGCCACTAAATTTACCGTTGTTTACTCTAAAGGATTCTGTAAAGTTTAGGAGGTTTAGCGCGATGAAGATGTCAGGGATGAATAATTACGTGCTTTCTGTTGTTCGTGCACTTTATGTCTTTGTTACGGTTGCCGTTGTCTGTGGTGCCCTGGTTCTGTTGAATATTGGTGGACACTGACCAAATTGACAAGGGAATCAGTTATTAAGGGCGGCCTAGTCAGGTCGCCCTTTTTGTTTTTTGTGGGAGAATTGTGTCTGTCTTGAGGGCAGAAAGAATATTTGACGTTGCACAGGATGCCTGAATATCTATAATGCTCTGTAATTTTGTAAATCAATCCGGCTAAGGCTTCCGGATATCGAATGGAGATGTTATGGAAATCGAACAGGGAGCGGGCAAGATCGCAAAGTGCTTGAAGCTGATGCTCAGTGATAAGCCCGGGCATCTGGCGAGTGTGATGGCGGCTATTGCCTCGAATAATGCCAGCGTTGGTGATATCCATCTATTGCGGGTCGGCAGAACGCACAACACGCGTGAGATCGTCGTCTATGTTGATTCTGATCATCAGTTTGAAGAGGTGGTCGAGGCCATCGCCAATCTGGAAGGGATCATTGTTGAGGACGAGATCGATCTGGTTCACCAGGTGCACGAAGGCGGCAAAATTGCCACTAAAAGCCAGGTTCGAATTGAGACGATTACTGATGTTCGCCAGATTTACACGCCAGGTGTTGCGGCCATATGTAAAGATATCGAGCGTCATCCCGAGCACGCTCACAAATATACGTCGATTCCCAATCAGGTGGCTATCGTCACCAACGGTACCGCGATTCTCGGCCTTGGTGATATCGGTGCTGTTGCCGGCATGCCGGTCATGGAAGGCAAGGCCGTGCTCTTTGACCACCTGGTCGGTATCAGTGGCGTGCCGATCCTGATCCAGAACCGTGATCCCAAAGTGATTATTGACACGGTGCGAAATATTGCCCCGACCTTCGGTGCGATCAAGCTGGAAGATATTAAGGCCCCGGAGTGCTTCGAGATTGAAGATGTGCTTGATGCCGAACTTGATATCCCGGTTATGCATGACGACCAGCACGGCACTGCGGTGGTGGTTCTGGCGGCTTTGCTCAACGCGACCCGGTTCTCCGGCCTGATGCTGAAGAAGTCCGTAGTCGGTGTGGTTGGTTTGGGTGCTGCGGGCATGGGGATCAGCAAACTGCTCCTTTCTTATGGTGTAAAGAATGTCATCGGGACCGATCTTGACGATACTGCTTGTGACCGATTGGCTACGGCCGGTGGAGCAGTTGGTTCTCTGGAAGACGTGATGAAGAAAGCTCACATCGTGATCGCTACGACCGGTTGCCCCGGGTTGATTAAGCCGGAAATGGTTCGTAAAGGTTCGGTGGTGCTGGCTCTGTCCAATCCTAACCCTGAGATTGTCCCCGATCTTGCCCTGCAGGCGGGTGCCTCTTTTGCTGCCGACGGCAAGAGCGTCAACAACGCTCTGGCCTTCCCCGGATTGTTCCGCGGTGCATTGAACGTGCGAGCAACAACGATCAACAACAAGATGAAGATTGCTGCGGCTAAGATTATCGCCAAGCATGCTGAAGAGAATGAGCTGGTCCCTTCTCTGCTACACCCTGATGTTCACAAGGATGTAACCGCCGCGGTCGAACGTGCGGCTCTCGAATCAGGTGTGATCAAGCACTGGGATTGAACAACTTAAGAGGGGGCTTTTCGTGTCCTTCTGGAGGGTCTTTTCGATTGAAAAAGGAAGGGGCTGGCAATCAATTTGCCAGCCCCTTTTTGTGTAAAAGTGACTACACAGTGACTACAGTTACGCTCTGTTGATATTTCTGAAGGGCTCTTCTGTCACCTTGCCACGTGCGTGAATGTATCTATCGAGGGATCGATCATCACCATGGCGAGATATCATTTTCAGCGCAGTATTGTTCGCGCCACCTTCGGCCAGGGCCGCTGGACCCGCACTGATGCCCCCTACGTTATTGAGCTTCGTCATGCAAAAGACGGCTCAATGCAGGCAACTTATTTCAATCCGAAGCCGATCAATGTCAGTAAGACGAAACAGCGGAGCAGGGTGGTCTGGTCCAGGTCATGATCGAATTGCAAGACGTCAATTACCCCGGTTCAACCTATGTCCTTTCCTATGATCGTACTCGGGACATTTTAGAGGGCATTTACTTCCATCCCGCAACAAAGCAAAGCTATGAGGTCGGTTTTGTGCGTCAGGTTGCACAGTGATCTGATGATTCATACTTTTGCGCGGTCTCAAACTATATAAACCATAGCTAAAAGCTCACAACCTTTCTCACGCCCGTTCACTCTGCTCACTCGAGACGCAGAGAACGCTGAGTAAAAGCCATAAAACTTGAGGTAAGGTCGGTCTTGTTCTGTGGCCTCTGCGTCTCTGCGTGAGATGAGTCTTGTTTGTCCGTGATTGTCATATTGCCTTAACCCGCTTTTGTGATAATATCTGCCATAAGTTGTCAATTATATTAGGCTTGAAGGTAACTTCTCTACCTGTGGAATGTTTTATTGCTTATGCTGAAATCCAGGAGGTCCATAACCGATCTGATCCTCCATCTCCATCCGCTGACAGTACCCCGGGAAACTCTGAGATTGACTCTGAGCTGGGGACTTGGCGGCATGGCGGCGGTGCTGGTCGGCCTGTTGTTCCTGACCGGCATCCTGCTGCTTCTTACCTATCAACCTTCTACTGATCATGCCTATAGCTCTATCCTGATCCTGACCCGCGAGGTTCCTTTTGGCCCCTGGGTGCGCAACATCCACCATTGGAGTGCCAATCTCCTGGTTGTGATTGCCGTGCTGCACCTGTTGCGGGTGGTGTTGACCGGTGCTTTTGGACCGGGTCGACGTCTTAACTGGGTCATCGGCCTCTTCCTGCTCTTCCTTCTGCTATCATCCAACTTTACCGGTTACCTGCTGCCCTGGGATCAACTGGCCTACTGGGCGGTGACTATCTGTACCAGCATGCTTGGTTACATCCCGGTCTGTGGCCTCTGGCTTCAGGAGCTCTTTCGTGGCGGTGCCGAGATCGGCCCGGCGACGCTGGCAAACTTCTTTGTGCTGCACGTGGCCTTTATCCCCGGAACTCTCTTTATCCTGCTGCTCTGGCATTTCTGGCTGGTGAGGCGAGCAGGGGGGCTGGTGCAGGTCGAGCGTGACGAGCAGAAGACCGGTGAGCGAGTACCAACGGTGCCGAACCTGATCGTGCGTGAAGCGGCTGTTGGTCTGGCGCTGATAGCTTTTGTCGTGGTTCTGGCCATTGTCTGGAATGCTCCGTTACTGGAACAGGCCAACCCGGGCATGAGCCCCAACCCGGCCAAGGCGCCCTGGTATTTCATGGGCTTCCAGGAACTGTTGCTGCATCTGCATCCGGTCTTTGCCGTTTTTATCTGGCCATTGTTAGGTGCCGCTGCTCTGTTGTCTGTCCCGTTCTGGAGTGAGACCGCACTTCCAACTGGAGTCTGGTTCGGTTCTGAGCGTGGTCGAAAGCTAGCCATATGGACGGCTTCAGCGGGAGCCTTGGCAACGCTGGCTCTTATCCTGGGTGACAACCTGTTGTTATCTACGGCTGAGGCTGTTGCGGTCGATACCCTCATAACACGTGGACTGCTGCCGACGGTGCTGTTGATTGCTCTCTTTGTTGCCCTTTCCTTTCTGCTGGTCAAGAAACTTAAATATACCCGCGCTGAAGCTGTGATGGCTGGCATCATTCTGGTTTTGGTTGCGTTGGCGGTTTGTACGGTTATCGGGGTTTGGTTCCGCGGGGCGGAGATGCATCTTGTCTGGCCTTGGGGCCAGGGTGGCGGGTAGCGTGTGGCGTGTGGCGTGGATAAAACTATAGACTTAGATCTGCGTGCATCGGCTTTTATCTGCGGCTAAAAATAAGGTTTTAAGAATGGTGGATAATAATAACAACGAAACGGCTGAAAACCCTGATCGTCGGCAGTTTCTGAACCGGATTTGGGCGTTTTTTGGTCTTATTTCCGTGGCGGAATTCGGCTGGCTGGGGCTGTCGTTTATGAATTCGCGCAAGGAACGGAATCGTCCGGTTAAAACTGAGAGCATTGTCTCCGCCGGTGCGGTTGAACAGTTTACACCGGGAACAGTGACTGCGGTTCCTCTTGGCCAGTTCTACCTGGCGTGTTTGGGGGATGGCAGCTTCCTGGCAATGTCGCGCACCTGCACTCATCTCGGTTGCTCAGTGCCCTGGGATGAAGAGAAAAACCAGTTTGTCTGCCCGTGTCATGGTTCCACGTTCAGCCTGAACGGTGAGG
>JAAXQF010000375.1 GCA_012974435.1 Desulfuromonadales bacterium
GAATAATGTCACTGTAGTAGAGAAGGTCTTGGATCAGGTAAGCCAGGTAATCCGATTCTTCCTGAACGGCCTTGAGTGCTTCAGTGAAACCGTCATCTTCTGTGTCGACAGCGCCGCTGGCAAGGTTCTGAATGAAGAGGGATATGGAGGTCGTCGGGGTGCGTAGCTTGTGCGAGATGAGGCCGAGAAAATCTGACTTGATACGATCGAGCTGTTTTAATTGCAATAGCTCGCGGCGCAGAGCTTTTTGCTCCATGGCCTTACTGATAGTCGTTTTGAGCTGGAGAAGATTGATCGGCTTCTGTACGAAGTCGTCGGCGTGAGCCTTGAGGGCACGCAGGATAATGTCTTTGTCTGCGTACCCGGTCATGACGATGACTAGCTGCGACGGGTCACGTTCCTTAACCTGCATCAGCAGGTCGAGGCCGTTCATGATCGGCATCATGATGTCGGCCAGGATCAGGTCGACCTCTTGCTGATCCAGAATTTTCAGTGCGGCCTGGCCATTTTCGGCCTGAAGGATTCGATAGTCTTTCAGTGCCCGGGCGCAGAGATCACGAATAATCGCTTCGTCGTCGACGATGAGAATGGTCGGTTTCTCCAACTGCTGTAACAGTTGAGCCTCTTCGCGTGTTTCCAGGCGCATGGTGACTCCGCAGTAAAGTCCTGCATCAGGGCCTTGGCTTTAGGCCAATGCTCAAGTTATACGTTTCGTACCAGATCAGCCACCTTGCTTAAGGCTGAGGTGAGCTTCTCCGGTTGACTGCCACCGGCTTGGGCAAGGTCCGGTCGACCGCCGCCGCGACCACCGACTTCTTCTGCCAGGACGGCGACCAGCTTGCCGGCATGCAGCTTATCCGTCAGATCGGCGGTGACAGCAACCAGCAGGTTCACTTTGCCTTCGTGGGGGCAGCCGATAGCGACAACTCCGGAACCGAGTTTGTCACGGAGCTTGTCTGCCATCTCTCGCAAACCCTTACTGTCTGTTGAATCAACTTCAGCGGCCAGGAGTTTGACGTCGCCAATCTCCACGACCTTGCTCATGATGTCATCGGCCTGGCCAGCCTTCAGACGGCTTTCCAGGGTCGCCAGTTCGCGTTCCAGGTCTTTCTGGCGTTCGACCATCTTGACCAGGCGGGTCTCCAGCTGCGGCCGATCACTCTTTACAAGGCCGGCCATGCGGCTCAGGCTTTCATCCTGCTGCTGGATCAGGTCGAGGGCGCGCGTTCCGGTTGCGGCTTCGATACGACGCACGCCGGCGGCGATACCCGCCTCCTGAATGATTTTGAAAAGGCCTATATCTCCGGCTGCGGATGTGTGGGTACCCCCGCAGAGCTCCATGCTGAAGTCACCCATATTGACGACTCGGACACGCTCACCGTATTTTTCGCCAAAGAGAGCTGTTGCTCCCGCTGCGATAGCCTCATCTGTTGACATCTCACGGGTCTCCACGGAACGGTTTTCACGGATGCGGCGGTTGACTTCGGTTTCGATGCGCTTCAGCTCTTCATGAGAGATCGCAGTATAATGACTGAAATCGAAACGCAGACGATCTGGCGCCACCAGTGAGCCCGCCTGCTTGACGTGGTCGCCAAGAACCTCGACCAGCACGGCGTGCAGGATGTGCGTCGAAGTGTGGTTCAACGCGGTGGACTGACGGGCCGTGGTGTCAACTGAGAGTTGCACGTCTTGACCGATCTCCAGGGCTCCTTCGGTGACCTTGCCGACATGCACGATTAGCTCCGGCAGCGGTTTCCTGGTCTCGATAATGTCAACCTTGAGGCCGTCAGCACTGATGCTGCCAATGTCTCCTGCCTGGCCGCCCGATTCGCCGTAGAAAGGTGTCGTTTCGGTAAGGATTTCAACCTGTTCTCCGACTCTGGCCTGGCTGACCTGCTCGCCATCGTGCAGAAGTGCGACAACCTTGCTGCTTGTCTGCATCTCCTTGTAGCCGATGAAGTTTACAGTGTTGCCCTGCTCGATCAGCTCGCGATAAATCGGACCAACCGCTTCTTCACCGGAACCTTTCCAATGCTTACGTGCCTTCTTGCGCTGCTCTTCCATGCAGCTTTCAAAGCCAGCCTCATCGATGCTGAAACCGTCGGCTTCAACGATGTCGGCGGTCAGGTCGGTGGGGAAGCCGTAGGTGTCATAGAGCTTGAAAAGAACTTCGCCGGGAATGACTGTCGATTGCTTTTTACGCAAGATGTCAACCTGGTCATTGAGGATGCGCAGGCCATTATCGAGGGTCTGGATGAAGCGTTCTTCTTCCTTCTCGACAATCTTGGCAACAAAGCTCTTGCGCTCCGCCTCCTGCGGGAAAGCCTCGGCCATGAAGTCGAGAACGAAAGTTGCTGTTTTGTAGAGCACCGGGTCGGCAAAACCGAGCATTTTGGCATGGCGCATAGCACGACGCATGATGCGGCGTAGTACGTATCCGCGTCCTTCGTTACTTGGCATGACGCCATCGGCGATAAGGTATGCAGTGGCGCGGCTGTGGTCAGCCATGACCCGCATCGAGACATCATCTTCAAGTTTGTCACCGTAGGTTTTCCCGGACAGCTTCTCAATATAACCGATGATGTCGCGGAGCAGGTTGGTGTCGTAGTTTGACTGGACACCCTGCATGACCGTGGTAAGACGTTCCAGTCCCATACCGGTATCGACGGCAGGCTTTGGTAGTGGCACCAGCTCACCATCCGCCTGGCGGTTGAACTGCATGAAGACGTTGTTCCAGATTTCCATGTAACGGTCGCAGTCGCAGCCGACTGTGCAGTCCGGAGAGTCGCAGCCGACTTCCGGGCCGTTGTCATAAAAAATTTCCGAGCAGGGCCCACAGGGGCCGGTGTCACCCATTGACCAGAAGTTATCTTCCTCAAAGCGGAAAATCCGCTCGCGAGGGACACCTTCCTGCTCAAGCCAGATATCGGCAGCTTCGTCGTCGTCGGTGTAAACCGAAACGTAGAGGCGATCTTTATCCATAGCCATGTCGACCGTAAGGAACTCCCAGGCGTAAGCGATCGCTTCCTTCTTGAAATAATCGCCGAAGGAGAAGTTGCCGAGCATCTCGAAAAAGGTGTGATGACGCGCAGTGCGGCCGACATTCTCCAGGTCGTTGTGTTTGCCGCCGGCGCGGACACACTTCTGCGAAGTGGTTGCCCGGACGTAGGCGCGTTTTTCCTGGCCGAGGAAGCAGTCCTTGAACTGGTTCATTCCGGCGTTGGTAAAAAGCAGCGTCGGATCGTTGTGCGGGACCAGGGAAGAGGATGCAACAACCGTGTGGCCTCGATCTTCAAAAAAATTCAAAAAAAGTTGACGTATTTCGCTACCGGTTTTCATCGCGCGTGTCCAAGCCTTTCCGAGTCAGTTGAGCCATGATGCGGTCGATTGTGAAGCCGCGTCGTTGCAGAAAATGCACAACCCTTCGCCGCTCTTTGGCCGGCGCCGAGTCGTAGTTGAAATTGGCAAAGCGTCGCTCCAGGAGCGATGCAAGTAATTGTTCCTCATCACAAGCCTCGCGAGCCAGTTGCAATGCCCGGTTGGCGATTTCATCATTAACACCGTGCTGGCGCAGATCAAGCAGAACCCGCTTGCCAACTGCGCGCCCCTGGTTCATCAGGCTGGTTGCGCGGTTCAGCGCGAAACGGGCATCATCAAGGTAGCCCAAGTCCAGACAGCGCTGCAAAGCGTCGTCGATGCGTGCCGGATCAAAACCTTTATCGGTCAATCGTTGGCGCAATTCGCTCTGACTGTAATCGCGGCGGGTCAATATCCGCAGTGCTGCCGGCCAGGGGTCGGTGCGGTCCGGTTTCTGTGCTCTACTATTCTTCACCTTTTTCATCAGTGCCGTCAAAGGCATCCCATGAGAGGTCAGAAGTTGACGAGACACCGGACATCTTGAGTTTGAAATCGTCCGGGTT
>JAAXQF010000377.1 GCA_012974435.1 Desulfuromonadales bacterium
GTATTCTCTACTCAGAGTCTTTTTGTAGCTCTGGGCCGGGAAAACGTATTTTAAACTGCAGAGAGCTGTCTTTTTGCGAGAAGATATTTACTAGAAATCCTCTCACATTGTTTTGATGTGCTCAGATTGGCAGGTTTGCGAAATTCTTACTTCTCCTGCTTTGCGAGAATTTGAATTTGTTTGCGACCGATCCTCAATTATGTTATTCGCTGTCTCGTTATGATGATTGTTGCTTTTTCAATCCCACTGTTTTTTCTTTGTTCTTATCTTGCATTCCTCTGTTTCCGGAAAGCCCGCTACCAACATTCTGCAGTTTTAGCATTAGTTGCGACTTTCATGCTTGTCCTCACTGTGAGTGTGCTTTGTGGTATCTATTTCCTTGGCATCCAAATGTCTTTGGAACTCTCCTAAATGTCTCTATCAATAATAAGCCGATTCTCTTCTCAGAAGTCGTGATATTTGAGAATTGATTACATAACCATTGATTCATCGAACGTGACAATAAAATTCTTGTTACATGCCTGACACATAGCAACAACTGTCTTCTCAAATTTATAGTCAAGACCAACAAAATAGTTCAGCGAGATACTATTATCTTGTTGGCAGTTGTCGCACTTTGAAATTATGAACCGAGTATCTAACATGAAACACCCCCCTACCAGTAATGTCCATAGTGTTGGTACCATAGCAAAGACAGCTCAAAATCATCTCACAGTGAAATTGACATGAAAACGGCCACCCAGAGTTGATCCAGGCGGCCATTAAAATATTGACTAATCAGCTTCCTAAATACCTCTATCAATAATAAGCCGTTTTTCTTCTCGCCAGTGGTGACTTACGAGAATTTCAGCTAAGACTTTTCTAAAACCTGAGCCTCTACCTTTGTTCTGAGATCATTTAAAAGTTCACTTATAGAAACGTTCCTTCTCTGTCCTTCCTTTTTGAACCAAGCCAGTAACTTACGCATTGTCTTATCCTCCACACTAGAGCTGCATAGTGTCAAAGTGTTTCCGCAGTTGCACTTTGAAAAAGCAAAGGTTCCCAACGGGCGACTGGGTTGCCAAACCTGCATATCTGCATCATAAGAACGTGGTTGACCAATATGAACCGTGTTTTCTATGTATTCTTTTACCGATTTGAATAGATGACCACAGGCAGTGCAACTCTTAGGGAACTGACTTTCAAAATCAGCACGTATGAAATCAATGACGTAATCTTCGTTCAGATAAGTTCTGTTGAAAAACTCGGGCATATCTATTCCTAAATTTGGATTGTAGTGGTTCAATGAACCTGGACACCAACCTACAGAAAGCAAAGCATAAAATTAGAAATAAAGGTGCCCTAAAGATTGTATGACTGTAGGGAAATCTCACAGATCCTTCTTGTCCAAACATGACAACCTTTTGACAATCAGCGCCAAAATGGTATTTTTTAGAAAAAAGCAATCAACAGGAGTATTTTATATGATCGATACCGTGCTTGCCTCTGCCATCAGGATTCTATGGCGGATGATCAAAGCTGAGGGCGCAGATCCCGATGCGATATTCGCAGAAGCAGGGTTGGATACGTCTATTATAAACAAGTCTACGGCCCGTTATCCCGTCGAAAAGGCCAGGAAAGCTTGGGAACTTGCACAGGATTACCTTGAGAAGCCCTTTTGGGGCGTCAGTGCTGGTAAACACTGGTTACCTAGCGACCTCCATGCCCTCGGCTTTGCTTTTCTTTCAAGCGAGACACTGCGTATCGGGTTGAACCGGGTTGTCCTCTACGGTGAGGTTGTATGTCCGGTGATGACCTTCGTCGCCGAAGAAGTTGATGAGCATCTGGTTTTAACTTATGAAAATTTGCGCGATGACATTCCTGACTCCCCTATTACTGAAACTGCCCGTTGGGCCACTATTACTGAAACTGCCCGTTGTGCCATCGTGCTGGCAATGTGTAGGGCAGCAAAACCAGAAGGCATTTCACCTGTAAAGGTTGAACTAGCCCAGATGTCTATGGAAGGTAGGGAAGAGAATGAAGCCTTCTTCGGATGTCCCGTTTCGTATTCTCAACAACGGGCTGCAATGTACTTTAAGCTTGCTGATGTTGATCAACCCCTCACAGCGGTAAACACAGAGGTCGCCGCGATCAATGAAAAGGCACTTAGTGATTACCTTGGTCGTCTGCGGGAGGATAACCTGAAGCACAGAGTTGCCAGTGTGATTATTAAGCAACTCGCCAGCGGTCATATGAGCATTGATAATGTTGCAAAGGCTCTCTCCATGAGTTCGCGAACGCTCCAACGCAAGCTTTCGGCGGAAGAAACGACATTCAAACAAACTTTGGAATTGATACGCAAAAAACTCGCTATGGAATATATAAAAGATGAAAGACTATCTTTCTCTGAAATCACTTATCTATTAGGTTTCTCAGAGCAGTCGTCTTTCACACGAGGATTCAAGCTCTGGACAGGTGCAACACCAATACAAGCCAGAGCCTACTGCATTGCTTTAGGGCCCTCAGGTTGGCAATAATGAGAAATCCTTAGATACCTTGATATTTAAGAATGGATTTGTGGGAGATATAGCGTTCAGCGGTAAAGAGGAGATATTTACTAAAAGTCCTCTCGCATTGTGTTGATGATAAGAAGTGGTGTGTTTGAGGTGTTTCCTAGAAACCCTGATAAATAAGAATCATTCAAGAAGATAACCAGCTTTGACCTCAACCACATCTTGCAGAGAAAGTCAGATCAGGTTTGAATTACTACAACATAATGTCTCAGAAACCACGACTTCCGAGAAGAAAAACGGCTTCTTATTGATAGAGGTATTCGCGAGACAGTTTAATCCACACATTATGGCCACCTGGTAGCGGGTGGCTATTTTTATTCATGGTGCGCTTTTGCACAGTTCCGTTTCGTGAAGTGCCGATTCAAAGTTTACGGAACACCACGTATATTTTTGTTGAAGGATTCGATAAATTAACAACCATCGAAGGCTTGCTGTTACAAGTGGGTCTGAGATAGCCTCCTTCAGGCAAAAACCCTTTGCCCCATGGTCTCCCCCCTCCTGACTGTGGGGCTTTTTTTATTATTTGTCAGGGTCAGTAGGAACCTCGCATTTCTGCCAACCTGAGCATTTCAAAACAATGCGAAAGGATTGGTAATAGATTAATTGCTCAACTCTTCGTGATCCGCGTTGCAGTTTATCTGATGACTATTCACGGACATAAGTGTCTACATCTGATTCGTGAATACGCGTTATCTGATATTCATATTCCGACTCGATAATCGCAAAGTGCCGAGCGGCATCATCCGCTACCTCCATAAAGAGGTTCCGAACCACAGGGTCGATCACTTGTTGCGCGGCGAGCCGAAAACTCATCTCAATAGATTTCTCCTCCCGCATGGCCAGTTCCCGCGCCTTGCGTGCTTTGACATTTTTGTCTAAAGCCTTGCGCAGTTCCGTTAGCATGACCGACCCTGACTGTGATGGCGTTGCCAGGAATTCGCCCAGACTACTGAGATCGTTATTCTTATAGCATTTAAAAAACTTACCAATGTTTTCCCCCACTTCATCACAAAGTCGTTGTAGCACCATTTTCCCTGCAAGGTTTTCGGTAACCTCTGCAGCCTCACGGTAGAAGTCGTAAAGGTCTTTCTTGGATTGGATGGCTTGCCGGAGGGCTTGTTGCATAGTGTATTCTTGGGGCATAATGACCTCCTTTTTCGGGTGGGCAGGCGACGTGAATAATTCAAGGGTTTGCTTTAATTATTGCCGAAAAAACTGACATGTCAAAATTGTAATATTTGTTGAACCTCTTGAAAAAATCGTCATCCCAGAGTTAAATAGCAGGCGACAGTGACAGATTTCTTATAAGTCACGACTTCTGAGAAGAAAATCGGCTTATTATTGATAGAGACATTTAGGAAGCTCATT
>JAAXQF010000371.1 GCA_012974435.1 Desulfuromonadales bacterium
CAGTTCATACTCAGCAAAAGCCGTGCATGAAAAATTTGCGGAAAACTCTTCGATCAACTTTTGCGACCTGTTACGGCTTCGGTTTGCAATCCCGACCTAGCCAACCTTTGCCTGGCAAAGGGCAACCAACGCAGCACGACATGCGCCACCGGCTCCAAGCAACAGGACCCGCTTACCAGCCACGTCGCAGTCAAGCTCCTGTTTCAGGGCCTTTAACAACCCTAGGCCATCTGTATTGTAGCCCTTGAGGCGGCCATTATCGTTAACGATCGTGTTGATCGCACCGATCATTTGCGCAGAGGCATCAAGTTCATCGACCAGGTCGCATGCAGCTTCTTTGTGCGGGATGGTCAGGTTGACCCCTCGTATCGACATGGCACGAATCGCTTTAACAGCGTCACATAACTGTGCCGCGGTGACGTGAAATGGCACGTAAACTGCGTCCAGGCCACTGGCCTGAATCGCCGCGTTCTGCATACGTGGCGAAAGGGAATGTGCTACCGGATCACCAAAGATGCCAACCACATCTGTCTTGCCACTCAACTGCATATCACTTCACTCCATTGGGCCTGAAGTTATCACCACAATCGAGGTATTCTCGATATTCAACTACCTGTGCGTCTGCCAATTTTCCGCGGGCTCGTTCGATATCCTGAAGGACCGCTTCCTGCAAAGCGTCAACCGAGGCAAACTTCTGTTCACCACGCAGACGGTCAACAAAATAAATCCTCAATCGTTCCGCATAAAGATCACCCTGAAAATCGAGGAGATGGATTTCCAGCGTTGTTTCCCCACCGGAAAAAGTTGGTCTATGGCCGATATTGATAACGCCATCGAAATAACGATCACGCCACTTCACCTTGACGACATAGACGCCGTCACAAGGCAGTAGCTCCTTTTCAGTGGAGAGGTTAGCGGTCGGGAAGCCGAGTTTGCGCCCTCGCCCGTCACCGTGAACAACCACGCCATCGAGTGTATAGTTACGACCGAGTACGTTCACCGCGTCGGCAACCCTGCCATCTTTGAGAATTTCCCGGATGGCCGTAGAGCTATGCACCTGCTGCGAGACCTGGACCGGCTCCAGAACTTCCAGCGTAAAGCCATACTCCTGGCTCTTCTCCTCAAGGAAAGACGCATTGCCCTCACGGTTGCGACCAAAAGCGTAGTCATAACCAATAATCAGGTGTTTGACGCCCAGCTTGTCGACAAGCAGATCACGGACAAAAGCTTCGGCGGACATTTCGGCAAGTTGCTGATTAAAGTTGAGAACGACCAGCAGATCGATACAGGAAGCGGTAAGAAGACGAACTTTTTCTGCAGGGGTGTTCAAACGCAACGGAGCCTTCTCAGGCGCCAGCATATGCAGCGGGTGCGGCTCAAAGGTCACGACAGCAGCCGTCCCCTTCAACTCGCGCGCCCTGTCGACGACGCGCCGAAAGATTTCTCGATGACCAAGGTGGACACCGTCGAAATTGCCGATCGTCAGAACCGCACGGCAAGGTCTTTCTGGCAAATTATTGAGATCTCTTACTACCTGCATTGCGATATCGGGCTATCCCAGAATGGAGGAGGTCTCTTCCTGACACCTATCGTTTAAATGGGACAGTCCCCGTTCGGAAACAGTCCATCACAGTTCACATTAGTTAGCGTTTTCTTTTTCTGCGTCCCTCGCGCCGCGTTCCTCGTACCGAGTGTTTTTCTTCAACCAGACGGAAATCGATTTCACGCCGATCAAGATCAACCTTATGAACAGACACCTCAACCGTGGAACCGATACTGAACTCACGCCGACGATTCATACCGATCAGACGGTGACGTTCCTCTTCGTACTGATAGAAATCGTCCTCCAGGCTGGAGACATGAACCAGCCCTTCAACGTAGATTTCATGCAATTCGACAAAGAAGCCGAAGGCGTGCACCGAGGTTACCATGCCAGAAAATTTTTCACCTACTTTATCTGTAACAAATTGACATTTTTTCAGTTTGACAATGTCCCGTTCAGCCTCCATTGCCCGTCGCTCCGTAACCGAAGCAATTTGAGCAATTTCAGCCAAAGGCAACTCACTCAGCTGCCCTGCCGACTTCCCCTTCTCCAGCTTTTTCTTCAGGACGCGATGGACCATAAGGTCGGGGTAACGTCGAATTGGTGAAGTAAAATGGCAGTAGTTGTCGGCGGCCAAACCGAAATGACCCAGGTTATTTACTGAGTAGTAAGCCTGCGGCAAACTCCGCAACAGGACGTGATTGATAACGTGTTCTTCCGGCTGTCCAGCCACCCGTTCAAGGAACTCCTGCAAGAGTTTCGGTTTAACACCTTCCACCGGTAGAGAGATCCCCTGATTGAAGTAGGCAATAAACTCCTGAAAGGCTGCCATCTTCCCTTCACTTGGAGACTCATGGACCCGGAAGATCATCGGCTCTCGCTGTTGCACCAGCCAAAGAGCGACAGCCTCATTAGCCGCCAACATGAATTCCTCGATCAGTCGATGCGCCAGGTTGCGTTCGGTCCGGACAATATTTTCCGGACGCCCCCGCAGGTCCAGAATGATCTGAGCCTCAGGGAGGTCGAAGTCCAGGCTGCCACGCTGATGACGACAGGCGATACGTAACTCGGCAAGCTCACGCATGAGTTCAAGATCGTCAATCAGGACTTCATGCTCAATACGAGCGTCCGTGTCCTCCTCAACAAGGATCGCAGCAACCGTGGTGTAGGTCAAACGAGCCCGGCTATGCATAACCGCCTGGCAAAAACGCATTCCGACCCGCTTGCCACTCGAATCGAAATCTAGCTCTGCGACCATCACCAGTCGATCGACCTGTGGATTCAGAGAACAGATGCCGTTACTCAGAGCCTCAGGAAGCATCGGCAGACAGGCCCCGGGGAAGTAGACGCTGGTCCCGCGTTCAAGAGCCTCCTTGTCAATCACACTGCCAACGGCAACGTAATGAGCAACATCAGCAATCGCAACCCAGAGACGGTAGCCATCAGCGCTCCGCGCAACAGCAACCGCGTCATCGAAATCTTTCGCTGTTTCACCATCAATCGTCACGAAATTCACATGACGCAGATCTTCACGTGAGGAAAGGTCCTCGTTAGAAACCTCCATGGGAACTCTGCCAGCCGCAGAGAGCGCTTCAGCAGAAAACTCATAAGGCAGGCTGAACTGGATGGCCGCAATTTTGATCTCAACTTCAGGATCGGTAGCGTCACCAATGACTTCAGTGATGCGACCAACAGCGCCACGCGAGCGACCCGGATAGTTTTCAATATCGACCAGGACCATCTGCCCCTGACGAGCGTCACCGGAGGCTCCAGGAGGGATCAGGATGTCATCCTGCAGACGGGAATCAACAGGAGAAACATAACCGACTCCATGCTCCAGTTGATATCGGCCAACGAGAGTTCTATGCGCCCTCTTCTCAACACGAATCACACGACCTTCGGGCTTTCCGGTACGTGCAGATCGTTCCAGGCGCACAACCACCATGTCGCCATGCATCGCTGGACGAACATGGCGAGCCGGGATAAAAACATCCTGGGCGTTCTCATCAGCCGGGGAAACAAAGCCATAGCCGTCTCGATGCACGGAGATCGAACCAACGACCAGGTTAATCTTGTGCGGCAAGGCAAACCTTCCCCCTTTTAGTTGCACCAGGGAGCCGTCCCGAACCATGTCTTTCAGGCTCTTGCCGAGCATCTTGCGCTCACCTGCGCTTAGATCAAGCATCGCCTGGAGCTCTTTAAGGCCCAGAGGACGATTGGCGCGTTGCTGTAACAATTCGAGGATGTCGTTGAAATCCATTTTACTCATATTGCCTGTGGGTTGTCCCCGCATAGGGAATTATTGTTAATAATTATTCTAGCTATCAACTCCGCTTCAATAAACATAC
>JAAXQF010000215.1 GCA_012974435.1 Desulfuromonadales bacterium
GGCATGGATGCCCTGACGCATGCCATTGAGGCGTACATTTCAATCAATGCATCGGAAGAAACGGACCGTTATGCGCTGGCGGCAACGAAGATGGTTATGACAAACCTTCCTGTCGTCTATGCGAATGGTCAGGATATAGAAGCCCGTCAGAATATGGCGCTGGCTTCTTGTTTCGCAGGACTGGCGTTTACAGAGGCCAGTCTCGGCTATGTCCATGCCATCGCTCACAATTTTGGTGCTTACTATCACACACCTCATGGAATGGCCAATGCCATCGTCTTGCCGCATATCCTGGAGTTTTCGAAAGATAGTGCTGCAGATCGTCTGGCTGATCTCGCCGTGGCGGGTGGTTTACAAACAGGTGATGAAAGCGCAGATGAGTTAGCTGAGAAACTTATTGATCACATCCGTTCATTGATGAAGGCGTTCGAAATTCCGGAAAAACTGGACGCCCTGAAAGAAGAAGATATTCCTGCAATCGCAAAGGCTGCTTTGAAAGAAGCTCACTATAACTACCCTGTCCCTGAATATATGGAGCAGGCTCAATGCGAAGAAATATTGCATAAATTGAGGAATTGATATTACAAGGTGCGCTTAGTCATACTGGAATAATTGTGATATCTAAAAAACAAATCACAGCCATTGGTCTGCTTTTCGGACTGCTCAGCTCCGTGGGATTTGCACAGCAGGGTGAAGGCAAGCCACCTGCAAAACGCACCGCTCAATTTACTGAAGAAGGCAGCGAAGGTTGTCTGCGTTGTCATTCGGGAGAAAAAATGCACGCAATTGCGGCCAGCCCACATGCCAACCCGGACCATCCATCCGCGCCCCTGGCCAGGCAGGGTTGTGAGGCTTGCCACGGGCCGGGCAGTATTCATGTTTCACGTGCGCATGGCGGCCGGGGCTTCCCGCCGGTGATTACCTTCGGCAAGGGGTCAGGCTCTTCACCCAAGGATGAACAGGAGAATGCCTGTCTATCCTGCCACACGGAAGATCTCGGCAGTACGCAAGCGATTGAGTCCCGGGACCTCGTGCACGACAAGCAACATATCACCTGCTCCCGCTGTCACCTCATTCACGCAGAGTCCGACTCGATCAGAGAAAAGGAGCACCAGGCCGCAATCTGTTACAACTGCCACAAGAAGGTAAAGGCTCAACACCCCGGATTCGAGGATGAAGGTATCGACGTCGATGCCCTGACATGCTGGACTTGCCATGATGTGCACTAGGTCAATGCCGAAGTTAACCGGTTGTTTGAATTCACTGTCCGCAAGGGTCGACAGATGAGTTTGCAGATTCGAATCAGGCATGGGCTCGATATTCCGATTTCCGGTACTCCGGAACAGTCTGCCTACCCGGGACCGCCCATTCAGCATGTCGCCCTGTCCGGTCTGGATTACCCGGGTTTGAAGCCAAAATTACTGGTTGCGCCAGGAGACACAGTCGGTCTCGGCCAGGCGCTTTTTGTCGACAAGCGTGACCCTGCAGTTCAGTACACCTCACCGGGGCAGGGCACGGTTGTCGCAGCAAATCGCGGTGCGAGGCGAATACTGGAAACCATCGTCATCCGGCTGGAAGATTCCGGCGTCCCGGATTTGAGTTTCGATGCCCTGACGGATGAAGAAATCCGGCGGCTGGATCGCGGCAGCGTGGCATCACGCTTGCACGAGTCAGGCCTATGGGCTGCATTCCGGACGCGCCCCTACAGCCGCGTCCCGCTTGCGCAGGACATCCCCCATTCCATTTTTGTTACCGCTATCGATACCCAGCCTTTGGCCGCCGATCCCCGGGTCGTGATCCAGCCGCAAGCCACTGCTTTTGCCAGCGGTCTGCTGGTGGTGTCACGGTTGACGCCGGGCGCAGTGCATTTGTGCACCGGGCCTGGCTGGAACATTTCGATTCCAGAAATGGAGCACCTGCAGCAGGTAGAATTTACCGGCCCTCACCCGGCCGGCTTGCCCGGCACGCACATCCACCATCTCGATCCCGTCGGCCCGGATCGCACGGTCTGGCATATTGGGTACCAGGACGTAATTGCCATCGGCAAACTGTTTACCGCGGGGAAAATCCACACTGAGCGCGTGATTGCGCTGGGTGGTGATCGCATCAGTGAGCCGCAGCTGATTTCGACCAGGCTGGGTGCATCTACCGATGAGATCGTGAAGGACAGAATCGAGGATCCTGACACCTGCCGCGTGATTTCCGGCTCCGTTCTGACCGGCCGGTTGGCTGCAGGCAACCAAGCCTACCTGGGCCGATACCAGAATCAAGTGTCTGTGATCAGGGAGGATGGCCACCAAAGCCTATTCGGCTGGCTGGGCCTGCTGCCCAGGCTTTATACAGCTTCGTCATTCTTACTGAAAAAGACCGGGCACAGGCGGAAACTGGCGTTTACCACATCCCAGAACGGCCGTTTTGCCGCGATGCTGCCGCTGGGATTATTCGAAAAAGTGATGCCGCTGGATATTTTATCGTCTCCTCTTCTGCGCGCCCTGATGGTGAAAGACACAGATCAGGCCCAGGCGCTGGGCTGTCTTGAACTCGATGAGGAAGATCTGGCGCTTTGCTCTTTTGTCTGCCCGGCAAAATATGACTACGGCGCCGTGCTGCGTACCAACCTCGAACAGATCGAGAAGGAAGGTTGATGAGCGAGATTCTCAGAACTCTGTTGACCATGAAGGACCGGTTTTTCTGGTCATCGGCCATGGTCACACGCTCGGGACCACACATCCGGGATGCGAACAACGTGCAGCGCCTGTGGAACTATTTTGTAATAGCCAGCCTGCCGGCCTGGCTGATCGGAACGTGGAGCCTCGGTCACCAAACCAATCTTGCGATCGCCGATTTTCAGTTGGAAAGTGTGCCGGGTTGGCGGGCCGGGCTACTGAACCAGACCGGAATCGGGTTTGACGCATACAGCGTCATGGGCTGCTTCACTCATGGCCTGTTGTATTTCCTGCCCATATTCGTGGTTGCTTTACTGGTCGGTGCACTCTGGCAGGCCCTGTTCGCCACGCTACGAAAAAAACAGCCAGATGAAGGGCTATTGGTGATTGCCTGGTTCCTGGCGCTGATGATGCCCGCCACCGCACCGTTGTACCAGGTCGCGATGGGAATGACCTTTGGAATCGTTGTTGGCAAGTTGATTTATGGTGGATCGGGGCGCTACCTGGTCAATCCTGCTCTGCTGGGCATGGCATTCCTGGTTTTTTCATACCCATCACTGCTGTTTGGCGAGGGCGCCTGGGTGCCCCTGGCGGGCTATGACCAGCCTACTGTGCTGGAACTGGTCACCGATGAGGGAGGGCTTAAGGTCGTCTCTGCAGTGGGCTACAGTTACTGGCAGCTATTCATCGGCGACAAACCGGGTGCAGTTGGGGTGGTATCGTCACTGGGCGCCATTGTTGGAGCCCTGTTCCTGATTTGGTCGGGTATGGCCTCCTGGCGCATCATGCTCGGCGCGCTGATCGGTCTGGTGGGTACGGCACTGATTTTCAATGCCATCGCCCCCGGCAATGACCTGTTTGCCGTGCCATGGTATTGGCAGCTGGTGATGGGGGGGTTCCTGTTTGCTGTGGTCTTCCTGGCCACAGACCCCGTAGCCGGGCCAATGACCGACCCTGGACGCTGGGGATTCGGTCTCCTGGTGGGCGTGCTGACCCTGCTGATTCGAGCGGCCAATCCTTCCTATTATGAAGGTGTAATGTTCGCTATCCTGCTGGCGAGCATGTTTTCTCCCTTGATTGATTTCGTCGTAACGGAGATGAATATTCGCCGGCGCAGGCTAAGGCTGGAAACCAATGAATAACGACTCACCGGCCAAAGCGTTCCTGGTGGTGTTGCTGGTTGCGGTGGTGTGTTCCTC
>JAAXQF010000478.1 GCA_012974435.1 Desulfuromonadales bacterium
GAGCGGGGGAAATTTAATGCCGGGGTATGACTGAACGCTACTGACCCCCATTATATAGATACGCGTTTCATTGTGATTTTAAAATTAGCCACACCCTCGCCTCAAAACTCGCAACACAAGTAAAATTTGCTGAAAATTCCATCTGACACAACCTTAGAGATGCGCTACTAAACCAAATGCGCCCCGTTCAGAACTTTCAACATTTGAGAGCGGCAACCTCTCCCGGCCGAAGTGTGCCGCTTCGCAGGGTATTCAGTAATGTTAGATCCGCACAGATTTTTGGCTCTGAAAACAATGTGACACAAAATCCAAGACGCTTGCCTCGGTCAAAACTTTCTAGTTTTGAACATCAGTTGCCCCATCAGAAATCTATTTCCAAAAGTGTAATCCTGATTATTGATAGGCATCACCTGGAACTAGGTATCAGGTTGTCAGTTGCTCTTCTGAAAAACATGTTGACCTGTCTGCAGGTGTAGGGTTTAGGATTATCATCCCTGAGCATGATGGACAGTGTCGCGCTCAGGTGGGAACCGTACCACACTGATCCCGGAGTTGATAATGACTGTTCCATCGCTATGTAAAATCAGTGCTTTGCCTGAAACGTTCAGAGGGATACTGTTGGCCCTTGTATCCAACGCGCTATTCATTAGTGTAGGCGTCCTTGTGCGGATTCTGAGTGAAAGAATAGATGTGTTTCAAATACTCTTCTTTCGGCAGCTCATATTTGTTGTGGTGTTAATCCCAGCAATAAGCAAAAACATGGAAGTCATTCTGAGGCCGCGCCTGATAAAGTTGCATATCTTGCGGATTATCAGTGCATTTCTAGCTTTGCTGTTGGGGTTCATTACAGTCAGCAATATGCCTTTAGCTGAGGCAACAGCACTCGGCTTTACCAAAGTGTTATTTGTTGCTCTTCTTTCAAGTATTTTTCTGTCGGAAACGGTGGGCAAATCACGGCAATTCACACTGCTAGTGGGGTTTGCAGGCGTCATGCTGGTGGTTCAGCCTTCTTTGGACAATCTGTCCATTACTTACACGCTGACAGGTCTGGGAGCCGCAATGGCGGCAGCGGTTGCCGTGTTTTGTGTCAGAAAGGTGGCTCGTGCTGAGCCAACCATAAATCTGCTTGCTTATCAGGCCGTATTCGTTGGCCTGCTGGCACTGGTCCCAAGCATATATCACTGGCAATGGCCGACTCTGTTTGACTTCGGTTTGCTCCTGTTGGTTGGGGGGTTGTCCTCTGTGGGACAATGGCTTGCAGTCACCGCATATAAATTCGGTGAAGCTAACGTAGTGGCAAATGTCGAATATATAAAAATGATCTATTCATTGGTACTGGGCTATTGGATCTTCGCAGAGGTTCCAGACATGATGTCACTCAGCGGGGCATCTATCATCATAGTGAGCGTATTCTTGCCGCAGATACTGGTGAAGCTTGCTAAGAAGGTTCGTCAAACCCCTCTCGCCGAGAGATCTTGAAGAAAACAAGGGAGCTTTTAAATGACTTTTGAATCTTCTATCGCTTTTATCTTTGCGTTTGCAATTGTTGTGGCGATACCTGGTCCTGGCGTTATTGCTGTCGTCAGTGAAGCTATGGTGAAAGGGGCAAAGCAAGGATGGTTTACGGTATATGGCATAATTGTCGGGGATTTTATCTACCTCTCTTGTGCCATGTTCGGTATGGGACTTGTGGCTCAGGTGATGGGAGAAACGTTTTTCGTCATAAAAGTCATTGCAGGTATCTATCTGGTTTATCTAGGCATTCAACTTTGGCGTTCCAGTGGAAGCTTTACATTCGGAGTAAAAAAAGCTGATCCGCGAGGGAATTTTTTGGCTGGTCTGCTCATTACCTTGGCAAACCCCAAAGCTATCACCTTTTACTGCGTTTTCCTACCGAACTTCATAGATCTCACCCGGTTTAGCCTTCGGGATTATGCCCTCGTGAGTGTGTTGGATATCAGTGTGCTGATGGCCATCATGGCAATATATATCTACCTTGCCGTCGCCACAGGACGGCTGACCGGCAAGCATTCTGGCGTACTTCTACGCCGCACTGCTGGAGTTATCATGGCTGGAACAGGGGCCACGGTCACTTTAAACTGAGTTGAATGGGGTCCAAAATGCTATCTGTAACACAATTGGCTAAACGCGTCGGTGTTTCCCGAACGACCGTCCTCTACTATGAGCGAGTTGGACTATTGGAGCCTGCGTCCCGATCAGAGAATGGATATCGCCAGTATGGAGATAAGGAGGTTGAAAGACTGGAAGCCATCAGGGCCTACCGCTCTTTTGGGCTACCGGTCACACAACTCACCGACCTCCTGGAACGGGAAGACGAAGCGGTACAAGAACATATTTTGCGAGATCAGTTCACGGTACTTGAGAAGGAAATTCAGAAACTTCGTCAACAACAAGATTCCATCATGAAACTGTTAAAGAAACCAGGCTTGTTGCAAGAAACATCAATGACCAAAGAGCGCTGGACAGAAATCATGAGAACTGCAGGCCTTTCAGACCAGGATATGGAAAACTGGCACAAACGATTTGAAAAGCTGGAACCGGGGGGGCACCAGGAGTTTCTTGAATCGTTAAATATCGATGCCGCTGAAATAGAAAAAATTCGCACATGGTCACGAGGCTAAACATCACCTTGGAACCAAAATTTAAGCAAACGGGAAAGACCTCCGAGAGTTCGAGCTGGCTGTTTTTGTGTCTGGGAGCAACACGTGAAGTCTGAATTAATTGCAGGAGCAAAAGCCAACCTACCCGTAGCGGCCAGCGCCATGGCTTACGGTAGCGTGTTGGGGGTACTCGCCGCGCAGAAGGACTTGAGTTGGCTCGACATGGTCTATATGAACTCGGCGGTATTTGCCGGTGCGGCGCAGTTTGTCATGGTCGACATGTGGACAGGACAACTACCGGTTATCGAAAGGCTCTATTCGCGTTAAATGTTGGTTCATCCCAAAACGGTGGCCAAACACAGGGCCGGAGTTAGAGAGTGACCTTGCATGTCAAGGAGTCGTCGCCAACCCAAGTAATTTGGTAAGTATTTCGTTGAAATGCCATTAAATCTTCTTATCCAGGTTTTTAGTCGGCTATCGTAGGCGTTGACATTCTGGATATGAAAAACGTGATCCTTGACATGCTCTCCTTTACTGGTTATCAGCGCCTTATGTTCAATTTTTTCGGCCTTGGCAAACAACTCATAGACGGCGGCACCATCGGTACAGAGTAGGGCGTCTTTTGCAACGATAGGCTTTAAAACTTGGGATACAGCTTCTTCGCTAACACTGGACAATACGCTGTCTGTTGTAGCACCATGACGATCCCGCACAATAAGTACAGGAACTTGTTCGCTCGAAAGACCGCGCTTCTTGGCTTTGCCACCCCGTTTTCGAGGTGCCCTAGGTAAATGACGACTGCCCTTGTACGATTCAAGAAAAAATGTTTCATCAGCCTCAACAATACCAACGAATTCCGTGTCTTTAAGTTCTCGGACCAAGGTCAAAAAACGATGGCGCCAGCGGAATGTTGTTGTTACGTGGACCTTACAAATTTTAGCCGCCTTGCGGAGACTAAGGCCATCAATTAAGGCTTGAGAATAATCAATCCAAACGTCCTTGTGTCTTAGATGCGCCAGGGGCGTCCCTGTGAGTGCATTAAAAGTCTTGCGGCACGAATTGCAATGCCATCGTTGAAGACCGCTTGCAACACCCCATTTGCAGTTTTTGGTACTACTACAATGGGGGCATTTGAGCGATAAGTCAGCGTGATTTTCGATTACCTTGGACACCCCATCCTGGTCGTTAGAAGGTGTCAGGATCTGGACCAATTCCTTTAGTTGCTTAGGCGTCAAATCGCGC
>JAAXQF010000404.1 GCA_012974435.1 Desulfuromonadales bacterium
CGGGGTGTTTACGTCGCAAATGCTGGCGCAGTTCTCCCAAGTGTGCAACCGGCTCATCGACGACAACGCACTGCTCCGGTGCCCCGGGAAGTGCACAGGGGAACTTGACCCTGATACTGTAGCCGGTAACGACTTTCGAAAGTTGGGTATGCCAGTTGAGCGCGGGGACACCTGCCTGATTGAGCCCGGTCACTTGGTAAAAACGCTCTTTGGCGGAGGAGAACTGGTCACGGTCGATTTTTTCTCCTTTGAAAGGGCCGGCCATGATCGGCTCGTCGAACCAGCGAGCGGGCAGGGTGTCATCTTCCGCTCGCAGGCCAAGCCGGAAGTTGATCATTCTCTCCAGCCCGGTGATGTTACGACCGATCTCATCAAGTTGACCCTCATTGAAACTCAACTGCGTTAACTCTTTGATCTGAGTTGCGAAGTCTGCCAGATCTGGCGTCGAAGGCGAGTTGAACAGCTTGGTGTTGAAACGGCACATGCCGATCGCATCACCGGTGGCAAAAGTATTCTCGCAACGTCGGACGGCGTGTTCTTTCCCCTCAAAGGAAGTCGGTTCCGGCGAGACCACATTGCCGTAGAGGGCGGTCTTGAAGGCGGCATCATCGTTTATGCGGGCGTTGATTTCAAGAGTGACCCGGTTGCGTAGATGGTCCATGCCGCGGGTGGCGACCGCCAGCCCCAGTGCAAAAGCCTTGAGGATGCGAGCATCGTGCGGATCTGATTGAAACAAACCTTTGGACGCCATGCAGTAGTTTAATGCTTCCGGTGGGTATTTGCCCTGTTCAACAGCACGGCTGGAGGCGGCGATGGTGTCGCCGAAGCCCTGGCGCCTTGCCGTCATAAACAGCAGTTGCTCGATGACAGGATAGTTCCCCCAGGTCAGTTCAAGACCACCAGTGTTCTTCTGATCGATGATGCCGCGCTGATACAGTTCCATGGCCCAGGCAATAGCGCTGCCGGTGCTCGAGGCGTCGAGGGCCAGGTCATTGAGGATGTTGTTCAGGCGAAGGACCTGTTCTGGCTCTCTGATACCAATATTAGGACCAAATTTGCCGACGGTGATGTACTCAGGACCTTCTCCTTTGTCATACTTGTCGAAATGGCCGTCGTTGTTGATGCCGTTGTAGGTGCGCTGTTTATGATGCTCCAGGGCACTCTGCTCTTTATCGTAGCTTGCGTTGCCTTTGAGACCTGTCAGGGCGCTGGCACCCCAGCCGCCTTTACCGTCAGGAAGCATGTCGTTGTTGGCCCGGCAACCGACCGGGCACTGGTAGCAACGGCTCATCCCTGGTCGATAAGGATCGAAGTTGTCTGCGTCGAGGCTGTCGTGCCAGGTGGTCTCCTGGTTGTTCTTGGTGCCCATGGCGCCGAGGACCCGGCTTGGTTTATAAAGAAAGGGAGTGCCGACCTTTTTCAGGGCATTCTGGACCACGCTCGCGGCGAGGATCTTTTTGCCAATTTCCCGGTTGTTCTGTTTATAGACATCTGAAAGATCAAATTCCGGAAGTTTGCCCTGGATGAGAATTGCCTTCAGGTTCAGGGCTCCCATCTTGGCACCGCCACCCCCACGGGCCCATATCGATTTCTCCCCCGCCATGATGCCGCTGCAGAGGACCTGGTTTTCTCCAGCACTGCTGATTCGCGCCATTGCCATGTCTTTGCGTTCGGTACAGTTGAAATCACCTTCAATTGCTGCCGTGAAGGCAATGTTGTCCATGCCGCGATAGGGTGTGGCATCGACAAAACTGATTTGCTCCTGCTGGATTTTGAGCAGTGTCCACTCAGGGTTGCGGCCGTAGAGGACCAGATGGTCGTAGCCGTTGCGTTTAAGATAGGTAGGGAAGTAGTCACCGGCGTTGCTGTCAAGGATCGCGCGACTCTCCGGTGAGCGACTGGTGACGTTGCCGCGAGTGGCCCCCGGCATGTTGCTGGTCAGGACACCGACGCCGAAAATCAATGGCACTTCGGGATCAAGTGCGTCCTTTTCTTCTTGCAGCAGATTGTAGAGCAGGTACATGTTGCCACCTCGGCCAGCCAGAAAGTGCTGGACCGCATTAAGCGGCATGTAGCCGCGTTGGCAGCTACGTTGTTCAAGGTCGACAAAGAGTACTGTACCCTGGCTTGGGTACTGGGGAGTTTTGTGCATCCGGCTTAAAAGTCGCTTAACCCGTTGTTTGATATCCATGGATTCCTCGTAATATCTATGAAAACTCTGCATCAGCAGCGAAATCGCCGTCAGCGTTGCTGTCGAACAGCTTGGGGCTGTACTTCTTGTAAGTTGCTGTAATGGAAGCAAATGGGACATCGGCAAAGGAACCGCGCTCATAGACGTATTCCATGTGCTTGCGCTGATCAGTATCAAAAGGGTGGAAGATTGAATCATCCCGGCCGTTGAATTCCAAAGGCTTGACGCGGAATCTGGTACAGAGTTCCTGATTGAAAGCCGGAGTTGATTTCACCCATATTCCGTGCAGGTAGAATTCTGTAAAAGCGTGCCAGCGCATCAAATCACCACCATTCATTTCACGTAAACGAGGGGTGTTGAGGTGGTTATTGACGTCGGCAAAGCCAATCCGTGATGGAATTCCCAGTGCGCGACCAGAGGCCGTAAGAAGTGAGGCCTTGGAAATGCAAAAGCCATAACCATTACGTAATACGCTGCTGGCTCGATACATTTCCGGGTCGCTAAAATCAAGGTAGGGAGTATAGCGAATTCCATCGCGCACCCGGTAATAAAGAGCAATGGCTTTTTCTTGCTGTGACTGAGAATCACGGACCGTTTCTTCCGCAAAATTCCTAATATTGACAGCATCGCTGTCGATGAAATCAGCACTTTGCAGAAACTGCGTATCCATTAGATGCCGCACCTTTGGCATGAGGAATTCAGAAGAGTAACACCGGGCACTTGACTGCATGCACAATGTAGTTTGCCACAGATCCAAACATAATGTCACGGAGGCCTCCGCCGCCGGGATGACGACCGAGTATCACCAGTTGGATGTTTTGCTCCTCGACAACTTTCATGATCTCTATGCCGGGGGTTCCCAGCTCAAGCAGCAGCTTCGGTTCGAAGCCTGCGTCCTGAAAAGGCTTGGCAAGTTTCTCAAGAATCCGTTTGCCTGATTTTTCAGCAGTCTCGTAGACCATGTTTTTCTGGATATCAGGAACGAGGCGCTGGACCAGATGGACATCAACGACATGGAGAAGGAAAATCTCTCTCGGCATTAGCTCCTGGTTGGAAATAACGGCTTGAATCGTTTTTTGTGCCGTTTCCGACTCGTCGATAGGAATAAGTACTCTTGGGGTCATACCAAACTCCTTAGTTTTTGGTGGCGTCGCCATCAGCCATAAACCAGGCGAGGTAAGAAGAGGACAAGGTCAGCCCAATAGGTCAGGATCAGCAGGATCGCAATCTGAATCAAGAGGAATGGCATAACCGCCTTGGAGACGTAAACCAGATTGCGGTCAACCGCAGCACCAGAGATGTAGAGGCTGACGCCTAGCGGTGGAGTGCAGTAGCCGATCCCCAGATTTATCGTCATCAGCAGACCGAAATGCATGGTGTCGATACCGAAAGAGGCGAGCAGTGGCAAGAAGATTGGGGTCAGAATCAAGGTTGCTGAAATAATGTCCATGAACATCCCGACCACCAGCAGCATGATATTCACAGCGAGTAGAAAAACCCACGGAGACGATATCTGGCTGACCACAGCAGTCGCAATTTTATCCGGGATCTGTTCAAAGGTCAGATATTCGCCGAACACCGAAGCTCCGGCGACGATTATCAGCAAGGTTGCGGAGGTGACCGATGAGCTGACGATGACCTGCTTGATATCCTTGATTTTCATGTCTTTGTGGATGAAAATCTCAACAAAGAAGGCATAGAAACAAGCGACCACGGCCGCTTCGTTTGCGGTGAACATTCCTGAATAGATGCCGCCGAAAATCAGTAGGGGTAGACAGAGAGCCCAGAAACTCTCTCTGAGAACCGCGACTATCCCCTTGAAATCCGGCCGTTCCAGAGTTTTGTAATTTCTCTTTTTACAATAGAAATAGGCATATAAGCTCATCGCCGCCATGATCATGATTCCCGGAATGAAGCCGGTCAGAAAGAGGGCCTCAATCGGGTC
This sequence comes from Desulfuromonadales bacterium, assembly GCA_012974435.1. Lineage (GTDB taxonomy): Bacteria > Desulfobacterota > Desulfuromonadia > Desulfuromonadales > BM103 > M0040. Next base: position 4,137 of record JAAXQF010000404.1, read on the forward strand.
GTTACTGACCATGGCATAAAGAATCATCGCTATCGATGGGGGAATAATAATTCCCAGGTTTGGAGCGGTGGTCATGATGCCGACAGAAAACTTTTCGTCATAGCCATTTTCAATCAGTGCCGGGATCATGAAACCCCCGATCGCAACCACTGTGGCGACAGTTGACCCTGAGATAGCTCCGAAGAAGCCACAGGCCAGTACTCCAGCCATTGCCAGTCCGCCCGGTAGAAAGCCGACCAAGGTGTTGGCGGTTTTTATCAGCTTATGCACAATCGAACCGGTGGTCATGATGTTACCGCACAGGATAAAGAACAGCACCACCACCAGGGCAAACTTATCCATGCTGCGGTAGAGAACTTCTATGACAATCTGTGGGTCAATGCCGATCATGAAGACCAGACCGACAGTGCCGGTAAAGAAGAGTGCCATAAAAACCGGCACAGTTGAGGCAAGTAGGCCAAGCAGCATTAGAATGATTATCAGATAATTGGTTTCCATAATATTTAAGACAGTTTAAGGCGAGAGATAATTGATCCCGCTGTCAGTTGCCAGCACCCTCCTTCCAGTCTTCAACCATGATAAGCAGGGTTCTGAAAAACATCATTACACCCATCATCGGCAGTACAGCGTAGAAGATCCATTCCGGAATCTGCAGACTTACGGTCCGTGCATATTCGTCCTGAAACATCATGACCGTCATCAACCAGCCAAGGTAGATCATGGCTCCAGCAAAAATCAGGGTGACCAGGTGAGCAAACATGGCCAGAGGCTTTTTAAAGCCTGGGACCATTTGCGGTAAGGCGTCAATGCGGATCAATGATCGGCCACGAACTGCAACAATGCAGCCGACATAAGTGGAAAAGTAGATTGTTTTGCGCACAACTTCGTCGGACCAGTAGAGATTGACCTCATTGGTCAATTTGCGTAGCAGGACATTTGCCATGGCTACAGTCAAAGCAATGCATACCGAAATCAAAAGAGACCAGTCTTCGAAGAGGATGAACGCGCGGTCAATTCTTTGAATTGTGTTTTTTAACATTTATTTACCTGGGTGATTAAAAAGCCGGAGAGCAGAACTCCCCGGCTCTGGTAAAAGTCGGAAGTTTCCTGATGTTAATTGCTTCCGAGTGTGGTGCGAACTTTGGTCATATAATCCATGCCGATTTTTTCACCCCAAGTTGCGTAAACCGGTTCGGTTAGTTTTACCAGGGCGGCCTTGTCAGCGGCTGAAAGCTGGAAGAATTGTACGCCGGATTCCTTGGCTTTGGCGACCTGGACCTCCTGTTGTTTTCTGGTCAGTTCACGGGTTTTAGCACTCTCTTCATTGATGACCGTGATCAGGATTTTCTGCAGGTCTGCGGGCAGCTTGTCGAACCAGCGCTTGTTCATCAGGTGGATGAAGAGGCCCTGTGCATAGTCGAGCTCGGTGAAGTTCTTGGCAATGGTGAATTTCTTGGTGATGTTACAGACGATTGCAGTGTGATCAAGGCCGGTGATAACACCCGTTTGTAGCGCCTGAGGGACGTCTGGCCACGGCATGACCGTAAATTTCATGCCCCAGGCCTTGTAGAAGTCGGCATTGAGTGGTGCCTGAGCAATACGGAAGTTGATCGACTTGGCGTCGTCAATGGTTTTGACCGGGGTGTTGGTGGCCCAACCGTAGGGGCCGTATCCAGTAACGTCAACGGTCATGATGCCAGTCTTCAGAGCGCTGTCAGCAAAGGGCTGCCAGAGTTCAGGAGTGTTGCGAAAGGTGTCGAGCTTGTCGAAGGTGTCGACAACGTAAGGCAGGTTGACGATGCCGAGAGTGTCAGAAACATTCTGCGCCGCCACCGAGGAACTCAACATGCCGTGAACAGCGCCAAGCTTGAGCTTGTTGATAACATCTTTCTCGCCGCCAAGTTGTGCTAGTGGGCGATAATCGACGTAAACGCGACCCTTTGACTGTTCCCAGACGGCATCGCGAATGTTGTAGCCGACAGCAACACCCTCAATAACCGGATGAGAAATGTTAGACAAAATGTAGGTGTATTCAGCTTTGGAATAATCAAATTTCGTCTTCCAGTTCGCCAGGGGATCTTTTTTCTTCTCGGCAGCAAGCAGCGGGCTGGTCAGTAAGCTGACAATCAGTAGAACGAGCAGTGGAAAAACGACAATGATTTTCTTCATTATAAACCTCCTAATGGGGTGTTGACCTGCGTCACACATTGACGCGAGGCTTTAGCTATCTGCTAGGCCTCGAGTGCCTTGACCAGGCAACGCAAGGTTTTATTGTAAGGTGTTAGTACTCCTGCTCGTTCTCCATATTCAATGATTTTTCCGTTAATATAGTCGACTTCGGTTTGGCGCTTTGCTTCGATATCCTGCAACATGGAGGGCTTGTGGTGTCCGGCGTCTCTGATGTAGTCGAGGCAATCAAGATAGTAATCCGGGCCCAGCATAAGCTCATTGGCTCGGGCCACCTTGACCCCTTCTTTCAACAAAGAGTCGACCAGGCCAGAAACGATCGGGTCATTGATGACTTCGAACATTGTCTTGCCGGTAACGGCACAGACCGCATTCATACATGAGTTATTGACTGTCTTGCTCCAGACCATATTGCGGATCTGGTTGGTGTGGTGTGTGTCGAGACCGCACTCGGTCAGTACATGACAGATTCCCAGCGCGGCTTCTTTTGAGCTTGGATCTAACTCTTGCAGGAAGTGGGGGCGATGGTGGAAGACTACCTTAACCTGTGCCGGTCCTTCCAGAATGCAACCATAATTGACCACCGCACGCATGACCTGTTTTGTACCAAGCCGTTCGGCGAGGACCAGTTCGGTGTCTATGCCGTTCTGCCAACTGACAACGTAGCGACCTTCGTTAATAAAAGTTTCCAGGGCAGAGGTAATGATAGGCAAGGCTGTCGCCTTTACCGTGACGATTACGACATCTGGGGGGGAATCGGCCAGTTCATCTATCCGGGTTGTGGTTTTCGTCACTTTGGCCAGAAAATTGTCAGTGCCCGAAAGGTTGATTCCGGGATCCATGGCCGCTTCAAGAAGACTTGACTGAACGTCGCAGAGGGTGACTTCATAACCACCTTTGGAGAGGAATGCGGCAACGATACAACCAACCGGCCCGGCGCCGATAACAGCGAACTTCTTTGGTCTGTAACTGGTTTTTCCCTGCATACCTGACTCCCAATCCATCAAGCTGAACGAACAGGTCTTATGTGCACGTTTCTATGACAAAAAGTTTATGGATTAATCCTTGCTTTCGATAATTAACGGGGTTTATGTCTGCTCCACCAGAATGCCGAACGATTTTGCATCGAGTAGCTTTGCACCCTTTTTCTCCAGGATCTCAATGGCCTGATCGATGGCACTGAATTGGAAAACCATAACTGCTTTTGCCAGATTTGCCCCGGCGACAGCGTACATGTACTCGACATTGACCTTGGTCCCCAGAAACAGACTGAGGATATCCGCCAGGCTACCAGGGGTATCTTCAATCTCAACGGCGACGACATCATCGACCCGGGCCGGTATGTACTTTTCCATGACGACAGCCCGAGCTTTGGTCAAGTCAGAGACCAGAATCCGCAGCACGCCGAAGTCGTGGGTTGAATCGCAGATACAGTGAGCTCTGAGATTGATGCCTACCTCGCCCAGCGCCTTGGTGACTTCGTGCAATCGACCGGGGGAGTTTTCTAGGGGAATCGATAACTGTTTTAACTTCATGGCAATTTCCCTTGCTCTGAATTGTTTATTGAGAACTGTTCTGGTTACTTCGGTTCAAGTGCTTTGACCAGTCCCCTGATCATGTTGTTGTAGGGGGTCGGTATACCAGCCTGTAAGCCATATTTCATGATTTTGCCATTGATGTAATCTACCTCGGTGCGGCGGTTTGCCTCTATATCCTGAAGCATTGAGGGTTTGTGCGCGCCGGCATTTTTGATGTAGTTGATGGCGTAGGGGTAATAGTTTGATCCAAGAGAAAACTCATTGGTTCGAGCAACCGCAATCCCTTCTTTAATCAACGCATCAACCAGATTGAAGGTGATTGGGTCGTTGATAATTTCCACCATGGTCATGCCGGTTACGGCGCAAATCGGATTCATGCATGCATTGAGAACCGTCTTCCGCCAGACCCTGTCAGTGATCTGGTCGGTGTGCTCGGTATCAAGGCCGCACTCAGTCAGGACCTTGCAGATGCCGATGGCTGCATCCTTTGATTCCGCGTCGAGCTCTTGCAGATAATGGGGACGATGATGAAAAGCCAGACGAATATGTCCAGGGCTTAAGGGCACACAACCAAAATTAACGACTCCGCGCATAACAGCCTTGTTGCCTAGGTGCTGGGCCAGTTCCAATTCTGTATCGATGCCATTTTGCCAGCTGATGACATAGCGCCCTTCGGCGACAAAATCCTCTAAAGCTGAGGCAATCAGGGGTAGGGCTGTTGCTTTCACGGTAATGAAAATGACATCGGGTGGATCGTTGAGAAGATCATCAACCCGGGTTGTTGTGCGTGCCACCCTGGCCTGAAAGTTATCTGCACCCTCAAGAAGAATCCCCGGATCCAGAGCCGGAGCAAGAAGTTCCGGGACAATGTCACAAAGAGTGACCTCGTATCCGCCCTTGGTTAGAAAGGCTGCGACAATTCCTCCGACGGGGCCAGCACCGATGACAGCAAATTTTTTCGGACGATAGTTTGTTTCACCCATCTTTACCACCTCCATGAGTGGTCAACTCGGACTTCAGACAGAGACTAAACAGGGCTTAGAGAATCCCGAAAGCTTTGGCATCGAGGATTTTAAGATTGTTCTCCTGCAGCAATTTTATAGCGAGATCATTGTCACTAAAACTGAAAACCATGACGGCTTTCCCTGAGGAGGTTCCCGCTAAGGCGTACATGTAGTCAACGTTAACTTTGTTTTCCATCAGCACCTTGATGGTTTTTGCCAGGCTGCCTGGGGTGTCGCCGATTTCTGCGGCAACCACCTCGTCGACACGGGCCGGGAGCTGCTTTTCCATAATAATGCTGCGTGCCTTGGCGACATCGGAGACCAGAATTCTCAGCACTCCGAAACCAGAGACATCACAAATTGACAAAGATCTCAGGTTGATGTTCGCATCGCCCAGGGCCTTGGTTGCTTCATATAAGCGACCCGGTGAATTTTCAAGGAATATCGATATCTGCTTCAGTTTCATGACTCTCTCCCATATCCATTAACCTGTGACGAACATGATCAAGCTGCAGCACCACCGGCCAGAGCCTTTAAATTGACTTCGATTCCTTTGCTCTGTGAGATCTTCTTTACGACATCAGTAATCACATCTTCCTTGAAGGGAAGATATTTCATGACCGCACCGACCATCACCATATTGACAGCCTTGCCGTTGCCGGCGTCCCTGGCGATAGAGAGGGCTTCAATCCCCTGCGCATCAGCGCAGCCCGCTACTATCTGTTGCTCAACATCTGCCGGATAGATCGCCAACCCGGCAGCAACGGTACTGGGGTTGATGGATACCTTGCTGTAAACCAGGCGACCACCCGGCTTGAGATAGTGGATGTAGCGCAGTGCTTCCAGAGGTTCGAAGGAGATCAGCAGGTCGGCACTGCCGGGCATGACCACCGGCGAACTGACCTGGTCGCCGATGCGGACAAAGCTGATCACGCTACCACCACGCTGGGCCATGCCGTGCACTTCGTTCTGCTTGACGTCCATGCCACTAACCAGAGCACTTTCGGCGAGAACCTTGGAGGCCATTAGAACTCCCTGGCCGCCGACACCGGCAATAACAATATTAAAGATTTGCATTGTTTTCTCCCTCAAGCGTGTGCATCGCGTCGAATTTACATGTCTGCTTACAGATACCGCAACCGTTGCAGACATTGGGGTCAACCCGCACTTTCTGTTTTTCGCCGGTGGCGGTCAGGCCAAGCGCCATACAGGCCACCTTGAGGCAGGCCCGACATCCGGTACACTTGTCCTGGTCGACAATCATGGCGGATTTGCGAATTTTGTAGCGCAGAATGCAGGGGTTTTTGTCGATCAGAACGTATGGGCCCGGTGTTTCGAGGCCTTTTTTGATCGCTGCTTCTGTCTCTTTGAGGTCGTAGGCGTTGAGTTCCATAACATTGTCGATACCCAGTGCCTTGACCAGCGGAACCATTTCGACCTGGCGGGCAGGGATGCCCTGCAGGGTCTCCCCGGTACCAGGGTTCTCCTGGCCGCCGGTCATGCCAGTGGTGCGGTTGTCCATAATGATGACCAGGGCATTACCTCCGTTGTAGGCCATGCTCATCAGTCCGGTCATCCCAGAGTGGAAAAAGGTTGAATCTCCGATCACTGCCACCGGCTTCTCATCGCGGCCGGCAATGGCGTTGACCTTGGCCATGCCGTGGGCGGCACTGATACTGGCACCCATGTCGATGACCGAATGCATGGCGCTCATCGGCGGCAAAGCACCCAGGGTGTAGCAGCCGATATCACCTGAGACAAAGACCTTGAGCTTGCTGAGGATGGTGAACAGACCGCGGTGTGCACAGCTGGGACAGAATACCGGTGGACGCTGCGGTAGACCAGCGACCGGACTGGTGACCTCGGCCACGGCCCCGCCGAGGGCGGCGCTGATGAGATCAGCATTAATCTCACCGCAGAGCGGCAGTTTGTTCTTGCCAATTTCAACGTTGATACCCATGGCAAGGATTTGCTCCTCAAAGATGGCATCCATCTCTTCGACGATCACCAGGTGCTTGACGCTTTTGGCAAACTCGCGAATCTTTTGTGTCGGGAGAGGGTGAACCATCCCAAGCTTCAATATGGAAGCATTCGGACAAGATTCACGGACATGCTGGTAAGAAACACCGGAGGTAATAATGCCGAACTCGGTGTCTCTCATCTCAATACGGTTTAAAGGAGTCGTTTCGGCAAATTTCTGCAGTTTGAGCAGTCGCGCTTCAACCTCGATATGCTTGAGTTTGCCGAAGTTGGGCAGCATAACGTATTTGGGGACATCCTTGACCCATTCGCCGATCTGTGGGGCAATTTTCCCCTGCTGGACGACCACCCCTTTTGCGTGTGAGATCCGTGTGGTGGTGCGCAGCATCAGCGGCGTGTCGAATTGCTCGGAAATTTCAAAACCGGCCCGTACCATCTCATAAGCTTCCTGAGAATCGGACGGATCGAGCATCGGAACCTTGGCAAACTTGGCATAGTTCCGGCTGTCCTGTTCATTTTGAGAGGAGTGCATTCCGGGGTCGTCAGAGACCATCAGAATCAACCCGGCGTTAACTCCGGTGTAGGTCAAAGTCAGCAAGGCATCGGCAGCAACATTAACCCCGACATGTTTCATGGTCGAGAGGGAACGTCCTCCAGCGATAGAGCCGCCGATCGCCGACTCCAGAGCAACTTTTTCATTGGGTGCCCATTCGCAGTAGACATCACCCAGTCGGGCGACCTCTTCGAGGGTTTCGGTGCTGGGGGTGCCGGGGTAGCCAGAGGCGAAGACCCCGCCGAAATCCCCGAAACCTAGGGCGATGGCTTCATTGCCGGAAATTATTTTTTTCATCAAAACCTTCCCTTGTTGTCAGTCTGAGGTGAAAAAACCAGATTAAGTGTAACGTTATGATCTTCTATTTGGGCCGGCGATCATCTATCCGCTTGGCCTTGCCTTCACTGCGAGCGATGCTGCCTGGCGGCACCATGTCAACCTCGACGCTGATGCCGACAACATCCTTGATATCCTGCTGTAGATTGCGTTTTTTACTGTGTACGGTCGCAACGTCTTCAAGGATATCGAATTCAGCCCCCTTGAGGATGTCGGCAGACGCTTTGACCATGAAATCCTCAGTTACTTCGACCTTGACCCGCAACGAGTCCATGACGCCCTTACGTTCTACAATGACCATGTAGTGGGGCGATACCCCTTCACGCTTGAGGATGACCGATTCGATTTGTGAGGGGAAAACGTTGACCCCGCGAATAATCAACATATCGTCACTGCGCCCTGAGACCCGTTGCATCTTGACCAGATTTCGGCCGCAGATGCAGGTGCCGTAGGTGAGGCGAGTAATATCCCGGGTGCGGAAGCGTAATAGCGGCTGCCCCTGGTTGGCGATGGTGGTAAACACCAGTTCGCCCATTTCACCTTCGGGGAGGACCTCGCAGGTTTCCGGGTTGATGATCTCAGGATAGAAATAGTCTTCATTGATGTGCAGACCTTGCTGCCTTTCCAGACACTCGAAGGCAACTCCTGGGCCGATGATTTCGGAGAGCCCATAGATGTCGCAGGCCTTGATGCCGAATTTGTCTTGGATCTGGTGGCGCATCGCTTCGCTCCAGGGTTCGGCGCCTAGTACGCCGACACGGAGATTGAGTTTGTGGAAGTTGATCCCCTGTTCCTTGCCTACTTCATACAGGTGCATCAGGAACGACGGAGTGGAGGTAAGCGCTGTGCTGCCGAAGTCCTCCATCAACATCAGCTGTCGCTGTGTGTTCCCACCGGAGATCGGGATGACCGCTGCGCCAACCTCGATCGCTCCATAATGGGCGCCCAGACCACCGGTAAACAGGCCGTAACCGTAAATGTTCTGTACAACGTCTTTGCTGGTGATGCCAGCAGCAGTAAAGGCTCGGGCCATGACCTCTTTCCAACTTTCCAAATCCTGTCTGGTATAACCAACCACAACCGGTTTGCCGGTTGTCCCGGAGGTGGCATGGTATTCGACGATCTCTTGCTGGGGGGCAGTAAAGAGTTTGAACGGGTAATTGTCGCGAATGTCCTGTTTGGTGGTAAAGGGGAGTCTGCGGATGTCGTCCAGAGTCCGGATGCTTCCCGGTTGGATCTCCAGTTCGTCGAGCTTCTTCCGGTAGTGTGGGTTATTCTCATAAACGTAGCTAACCGTTTTTTGCAGCCGACCGAGTTGAATGGCCTGCATTTCGCTGCGTCTGCATGTCTCTACTTTATTCCAGAGCATAGATTCACCTCTTTGTCGCCTGCCATTGAAATTTAGATTCTTTTGCGAGCCCTTAATTGTTCCTTACAGGTAGTTCAGCTCTTTTGCTTTTTCGGTGATCTCTGCACGAAACTGCGGGTGGGCAACATTGATCAGTGCCTTGGTTCGCTGGCGGATGGTTTTGCCGTAAAGTTCTGCAGCGCCGAACTCCGTGACCACGTAATGGACGTGGTTTCGGCTGGTGACCACCCCAGCGCCAAGTTTCAGCGTGGGCACGATTTTACTGACCACACTGCCATCGCGCAGTGTCGAGGTGCTTGGCAGAGCAATAATCGGCACACCGCCTTTGGAGCGGGAGGCGCCATAGATAAAGTCCAGCTGGCCGCCAACCGCCGAATGCATCTTCGTGCCGATACTGTCGGCGCAAACCTGGCCGGTGAAATCGACTTCAATCGCTGAGTTGATCGCAACCATACGGTCATTCTGAGCGACCACAAAGGGGTCATTAACATATTCGGTGCGAAGCAGTTCGACCATCGGGTTGTTGTCAACCCATTCGTATAGACGACGAGTGCCAAGCAGAAAACCGCAGGTGATTTTTCCGGGGTGCAGGCTTTTGCGTGAACCGTTCACGACTCCAGCTTCTACCAGATCGATCACTCCGTCTGAGATCAGTTCGGAATGAATACCCAGATCTTTTTTCTCAAAGAGGAATTTCAGGACAGCGTTGGGCAGCGCACCAATTCCCAGTTGCATGGTTGCCCCGTCGGGGATCAGTTTGGCGATGTGAGAAGCGATTTTCTCCACCACTTCCTGATCCGCATCATCTCCCATCGGCATTTCAAAGAGAGGTGTGTCGATCGGCACGATGTAATGCATTTTGTCGATGTGCATTGCTGTATCACCAAGAG
>JAAXQF010000555.1 GCA_012974435.1 Desulfuromonadales bacterium
CTCTGACTCTGATCATTACCCTCACCTCTTCGCTGTTTGTCGCGTTGGTGATCAACCCGACGGTTTGCGCCACCTTCATGCGTGTTAAAAAAGACGAGGTGCAGCCGGACGTGGAGCGCACCCGCGTGGTGCGTTTTTACCGCACGGTACTGCAGTGGGCGCTCAAGCATCAGGGCGCGACGATCGGTCTCTCCGTGGCCGTGTTGCTTGTTATCTGCGGCATCTTTGGCGGCATGGTCAATGCCAAGATTCTCGGCGTTGAGCTCTTTCCCGAAACCGAACCGAACCGGGCTTTTGTAGAAATCAAATCTCCCGAGGGCACCGGTCTGGATACTTCGGACGATTACGCGCGCATCGTTGAAAAAGTGGTGGCTCCTGAACAGGACGTTAAGTACACGATTGCCGAAATCGGTGTCGCGCCGAGTGGCGAAGCCGGTTCCGATAGTGGCGGCCAATCACATATGGCCAAGGTCTCTCTGGAGTTTGTCGATAGCGAAGACCGTCATGAGTCCTCCGACCTGGTTCTCAATCGAGTGCGTAATGCCCTGAGTAATTTCACCGGTGCGGAAATCAAGGTCGAGAAAGAGAAAGAAGGGCCCCCGACCGGAGCGCCGGTAAGCATCGAAGTCAGTGGCGAAAATGTCGTCGTGCTGGAAAGTCTGGTCAGCCAGGCTCGCGAAAGGATTAAAGGCATCCCGGGTCTCGTCGATCTCAAGGATGACTTTGCGCGGGCCAAGCCGGAGATCCGTGTACTGGTGGATCGTGAAAAAGCCACTCTTTTAGGGCTCTCTACGGCTGATATCTCGGTGTTGGTCAAGGCAGCCATCAGTGGCAGCAAGATGGGGGTCTACCGCCAGGGTAAGGATGAGTACGATATCATCGTGCGCCTGCCGGAAGAGCGTCGTCAGTCGATCGCTGACATCGAGAGTCTGCTGGTGCCGACCAACATCGGCTCACCGGTACCTTTGACGACGGTGGCAAAATTGGAGATCGGAGCCGGCTTCGGCTCGATCCGCCATATCGACCAGAAACGGGTGGTGACTATCTCTGGTAATACTACCGGTCGAAACAGCAACGATGTCCTCGTCGATGTGCAAAATGCTTTGTCGGGCATCGATCTGCCCGGCGGCTATCGCATCGACTATTCCGGTGAACAGGAAGAGCAACAGAAAGCCTCCGCCTTCCTCGCCAAGGCTTTCGTAATCGCGCTTTTCCTGATTGTGCTGGTGCTGATTACCCAGTTCAACTCGATCTCGCAGACCTTTATAGTTATGACCAGCGTGGTTCTCTCCTTGTCAGGCGTTTTCCTCGGCCTGATCCTGACCATGACCAACTTCGGTATCATCATGACCGGCATCGGCGTGATCTCGCTGGCCGGGGTCGTGGTCAACAACGCCATTGTCCTGATCGATTACATAAACCAGCTACGACGGCAGGGGGTGGAACTTTACGAAGCGCTGCTGCGTGCCGGTCTGGTCCGTTTCCGTCCGGTTATGCTGACTGCTATTACCACTATCCTCGGTCTGATGCCGATGGCGGTTGGTGTCAGCTTTGACTTCCGCAATCTCTCAATGATCGTTGGTGGCGAGTCGGCACAGTGGTGGGGGCCGATGGCCGTTGCCGTGATTTTTGGTCTGGCAATCGCTACCTTGTTGACCTTGATCGTCGTACCGGTCCTTTACGCGGTCTTCGCCCGTATCAAGGAGTCTATGGCCAAGCGTCTTAATGTTGAGACTCAAGTGTGAATAATTATGGGGACACAATGGAAGTCATATTGTGTCCCCATAATTATGCCTATGCTAAGATGCCAGAAAGCTTTTACCGCAGAGTTTCAGCGTAAATATTAAAATCGTTTTTCTCTGCGTTTTCGAGCCTTTGCGTTAATTTGTTTGGGTTTGGTTTGTCTGCCAGAAAAAGAGGAACATTGAATACATCAGATTCAGACATCACATACATGCAGGCTGCTATGGCAGAAGCCGACATTGCTCTCTCTCTCAGTGAAGTGCCGATCGGCGCTGTCGTCGTCTTCGAAGGCGAGATCATCGGCCGTGGCCACAACCTGCGCGAAACCAGCAACGATCCGACCACCCACGCTGAGATGGTGGCAATTCGCCAGGCCGCCGAAAAGATCGGCCACTGGCGATTGCTTGAAACCACGCTCTATGTAACTTTGGAACCATGTGTGATGTGCATGGGCGCGATTATCCTGGCGCGGATTCCGCACCTGGTTTACGCCTGCCGCGATCCACGTGCCGGGGCTGTTGGATCGATTTATGATTTCGCTCAAGACGAACGCTTCAATCACAAAGTCGAAGTCACCGAAGGTGTTCTGGGTGAAGAATGCAGCCAGATGTTGAGTGGATTTTTTAAAGAATTAAGAGCTGGAAAAAAATCGAAAAAGACTTTATAAAGGTTCTCCTAAACAGAACACCCTCGGAGGGGTGTCCGAGCGGCCGAAGGTGACAGACTCGAAATCTGTTGTACGTTTACGCGTACCGTGGGTTCAAATCCCACCCCCTCCGCCATTAATTACAGGTACTTACGGGATTCTTTCCCGGAACTTTCCTGACGGCAGTGGCCGTTCCCGTGAAAACGGGGGCGGCCATTTGTTTTTTTGCTACCCCATTAATCTTCGCTGAAATACCCCCTAATGACTTAACAACAGTCTTCAGCATCGTGTGTACATTTCCCAGAATTTGGTCAATCATACCGCTGTCAACAGGAGTTATTAGTTCGTGCTCCGCGATACGCGTTCAATCACATTCTTAGCTGCTCTGGCTGTCCAAGCGTTGTGCTTGTTGCTCGCAGTCAAAACCCTCACCGTTGAGGGCCCACTGAGACGCTCAACGAATAATGGTAAGAAGCCCTCTTTGTTTGCATGAGACCATGAATATTAGAGAGGTAGACAAAAGATTGCCCATAACCATATAAATATGGCCATTAATGTTTTTTTGTATGGTTATAATCTAACAAAAAAATTCTAAGCTAATGAATGGTGAGGTTCGTGACATCCAGTTTTGGCGGAGTCTCCTCCCCTTACAATCGATCAGCTTACCAATGGCAGCAAGAAGGCTTCTTCGCAGACTAGGGAGCCATAAACATTAGGAGATTTCATAAAAAGTATGTATTTAGTCATGTTTTTGTTGGTGGACATGGCTTTTTAGTAGGGTTATAATACATTAAAAATATTTTGGGGCTAATAATGAAAGAGGTTGTCATTGAAATTCACCACGGAGGCCATTGGCATGAAGTTGCCACCTTTGTGGAATCGGGAGCACTCAACTACAATATTGATTACGTTCTGGCACACATGGACGCTGATCGGCTAGTTGATCGGGTTGGTGTCAACTACCCTATCAACTTCGCTGATTTTAAGCGCACTGGCTGGCCAGCTTTTCTGTTGGATCTTCTTCCCGCAGGTCCTGCAAGGGCGGCGTGGGTTGAGCGATTGAATCTAAAAGATGACGAGAGCGCCGATTGGCCCTTATTGTGTTTTTCTGCCGGGTGGCCACCAGGAAATTTACGCATAGCCAGCGCGGTCATCCCAGAACTTATTGACCACCCCGGTTTTGAGCGAGATGAGATTATTGATAGAAATATTGATTTCATTGAATATGCTGAAGCGAACGGTGCATTGATTGCTGGAGCGTCTAGCGTTCAAGGACAAGCACCAAAATTCCTCTTGGTTGAAGACCACAAGGGAAGATGGCATGCGGAAGGGGCTTTGGCAGAGAACCAGACAAGAAGACACTGGTTGGTCAAGTTCCCGCGAGGAAAGAAAGAAGCCGACCGGCAAGTCCTTCGCAATGAGTCCCCATATTATGAGGTAGCCCGTGCCTTTGGTCTGAAGACAGCAACCGAGCTAATATTTCAGGACGACTCTCTCTTCATCCAACGCTTTGATCGTAAGGTAACAAATGCCGGAATTGAACGGTATGGCTTGGAGTCAATGGCGTCGATATGTGACTCCAACGCGTTTGGACAGAGAATTCCTCATAACACCTTCTGTAAACTGCTGCCCGATTGTGTTGTTGAGCCACTGCAAGACCTTTTGGAATATGTCAAGAGGGACATTCTTAACCTTGCCCTGGGTAACACAGACAACCATGGGCGCAATACAGCAGTGATCAAAATGCCTGATGGAACTTCTGCCCTTTCGCCACTATTTGACTTTGCTCCGATGTTTTTAGACCCAGAAGGAATCCCCAGATCTTCGCGCTGGGAACAGGAGAAAGTAACAGGAACTCCGGAGTGGGGATTGATTGCAGAGGCTCTTAATGCTCCAGGAATCAGCAACCTGGAGTTCAGGAGGTGGTTTGCTGGGCAAGCTACAGAAGTTGAAGGCCTTCCTGACCTTATGGAATCCTGCGGTGTTGAGTCTGACATTATAGAAAAACTAAATAGGCGAATTAACAATCTTGCTCGAACCCTAAGGGAGGCGGAATCGAAAAATTATTCGGTTCCAAGGTGAGCGACATGAAAAGACCAGACAAAGAGAGCATCAAAAAAATGCGCAAGGAACTGTTTGAGGGAATAGATAATGGTGAGCTAACCCTTGGACAGGCTACACGCAGGATGCGTAAAACATTAGGGATGAACCGTAGGGTTTATGCTGAGACAATATTGAAGATCAGCCATGATGCGTTGCAGGATATCGAGACAGAAAAGGGAAACCCGACCCTTAAAACTCTCCAAAAAGTTGGGAAACCATTTGGTCTGGATGTTGGCTTTGTGAGGAAAGAGTAAAGAATAGGCAAATTAACTGGCGCCTTAACAACCAGTGTTGTTTTGAAATGGCCCTTGTTCATTATATTGAGCAAGGGCTTTTTATTTCGTTTTTTTGTTGACATACCTGACCAAAATGGTAAGTTATTAACCAGAGCATAGTTCTTCATGTTCTACCTCCTAAGCAAAACCCATAGAACCCGTTGCCCCACAGTCTCCCTCCTGAGCTGTGGGGCTTTTTTTGAGTGCAGGCATCGCTATCGAAATGACAAAAAGGGAAAAGAGCAGGACGCTCATAGTTGATGTGATGATAATTGTAAGGGTGTTGTTTAAGCCTGTGCTGATAGCAACAACAAATCCAAAAGAATAGACAGCAAATCCTTTGACAGTTGAAACTGTGCCAGGCTTGTGAAACACGGGGCATTGTTGATCTTCGATATAAGAGCTATTGCAAACTCCCCGCTTTCCTTTATCCTTAATGAGTCTGTCTATTTACCTTCATAACGAGAGTTAAAAATGACTATGGAAGCACAGAAAAATCATTTCGATGCGATCGTGATCGGTAGTGGCCCCGGTGGTGAGGGGGCGGCGATCAAGCTGGCCAAGTCGGGCAAGTCTGTTGCTATTGTCGAGAATCATCTGCTGGTCGGTGGCGGTTGCACGCACCTGGGGACCATCCCGAGTAAGAGTTTTATTCATGTGGTGCGGAAATACGCCGATGAAAAAAAGAACCGTCTTTTTGATCGCGGTCGCCACCCCGGCCGCGTGACCTGTGATGATCTGCTGACTGCAATGCAGAGTGTGGTTGATAACCAGGTGCGTGATCGCGAGGATTTTTACGAACGCAACGCTATTACGATCATCGAAGGACAGGCGAGTTTTACCGATCCGCACAACATTGAAATTTTGGATCAAGCGGGCAACCAGCGTAATTGTTCAGCCGACTATTTTGTTATCGCGGCCGGATCCCATCCCTATCACCCCGATGATGTGCCTTTTGATAACAAGCGTGTGATGGACAGCGACACGATTCTGCAGATGAAGGAACTTCCCACCACCCTGACGGTTTATGGTGCCGGAGTGATCGGTTGCGAGTATGCGTCAGCGTTCAAGAATATCGGGGTCAAGGTCAACCTGATCAATACTCGTGAACGTCTGCTCGAGTACCTTGATGACGAGATCAGCAGCGCTTTGAGTTATCACATGCGTGATGAGCAGGGGGTGATGATTCGTCAGAACGAGGAATACGAACGCGTTGAAGTTAACGATAATGGTGTCGTCCTGCATCTGAAAACCGGCAAGGTGATCAAGTCGGACATGTTGTTGTGGGCCAACGGGCGCACTGGAAATTCTGAAGGTATGGGTCTCGAAACACTGGGAATTGAGCCTGATCATCGTGGCAATATCAAAGTCAATGAGGCCTACCAGAGCGCTCAGTCGCATATCTACGCAGTGGGCGATATCGTTGGTTTTCCCAACCTTGCCAGCGCGGCCTACGATCAAGGACGTTTCGCAGGAACGCATATCGCCGAAGGCTCGTGTGATGAGCGTCTGGTACGGGATATCCCGACCGGGATTTACACGCTTCCGGAGATCAGCTGCCTTGGTGGTACGGAGCGCGAGTTGACCGAGCAGAGAGTTCCTTACGAGGTGGGTCGTTCTTTCTTCCGTAATCTTGCACGTGGGCAGATCACCTCGCATAAAGCCGGTATGCTCAAAATACTCTTCCACCGCGAGACCCTGGAGATTCTTGGTATCCACTGTTTCGGTCACAATGCTACGGAGATTTTGCATATCGGCCAGGCAATCATGGCTCAGCCGGTGCCCTACAACAGCATCAAGTATTTCATCAATACGACCTTTAATTATCCGACCATGGCCGAAGCTTATCGGGTTGCCGCGCTGAACGGATACAATAGATTGTAAAGCTATAAGCCTTAAGCTGTAAGCTCTAGGGTTAAAACTTATAGCCCTAAAGCTTACAGCCTTTACAGCTTGTTCCTTGCCTTTTTTGTCTTCTTTGCATACTATCTGCGAGCACATTTCAGGGTCACACCCATCGCCGATTCCGGTCATCATCCGGCCCGATTCCTCCAGGGAGACAACTTGATGTACAATTCCTATCCGGTCGCTTTTGGCGGCGGGGATATTTCTGTCGATACATTGCCGAACGGGCTTCAATTATGAGCTTGGATTCTCTAAATCCTCAGCAGCTTGAAGCTGTTCTGCATACCGAGGGACCGCTGCTGTTACTCGCCGGTGCTGGCTCCGGCAAGACCAACGTGGTCACGCACCGGGTGGCTCACCTGGTCGGGTCGAAGTGTATTGATCCGGAGCGGGTTCTGGCGGTCACCTTTACCAATAAGGCTGCCAAGGAAATGCGGAAGCGTGTCGCTGGTCTGGCGGGGAAAACCAAGACGGAGCGGATTCAGATCTCAACCTTTCATTCGCTCTGCTGTCGCATCTTGCGTGCAGATATCGAACACCTTGGCTACAAGCGCAATTTCAGTATTTACGGTGCTTCTGATCAGCAGCGTCTGATCAGGGACTTGATGAACGTCATCAAGGCTGATCACGGTCTTAAGCCCGACGCCATTCTCTGGAAGATTTCCGACGCCAAGAACAGTCTGCTGCCACCGGAGAAGTTTGGGCCATTTATGCGCGGTGATGTGATTGGTGAGATGGCGCAGAAGGTCTATCCCGAGTACCAGAAGAGCTTGAAAAGTTACAATGCGGTTGATTTTGATGACCTGATTATGCTGGTGGTGCGTCTATTTGACGAATTCCCCGAGGTTCAGGCACGCTACCAGGATCGTTTTCAATACATCATGGTTGATGAGTATCAGGATACCAACATCGCCCAGTTCACCCTGATGCAGAGGCTCGCCGGCAAGTGGAACAACTTCTGCGTGGTCGGTGATGATGATCAATCGATCTATGGCTGGCGCGGCGCTGATCCTGGCAATATCCTCGATTTTGAAAAGAACTTTGCCGGGGCTCACGTCATCAAAATGGAGCAGAATTATCGCTCTACGGCCAATATCCTCAACGCTGCCAACAAGGTGATTAAACACAACCAGAAGCGTAAAGACAAAGCGCTCTGGACGGCGGGTGCCGAGGGTGAAAAGATCGGTGTGGTCAAGTGTATCGACGCTGAAGATGAAACCAGGGCGGTGATTGAGCGAATCAATCACAATGTACGCACAAAGAAGATGGCTTATAAGGCTCATGCTATTCTGATGCGCACCAACGCCCAGACCATGGTCTTTGAACAGGAATTGCGCTTTGCCGAGATCCCTTACGTGTTGATCGGCGGACAGCAGTTTTTCGATCGCAAGGAGGTCAAGGATGCTATCGCCTACCTGCGCTTCATGGTCAACCCCTCCGATGAAGTCAATCTGCTGCGGATCCTTAACTACCCGCGTCGTGGCATCGGCCGGACCACTGCCGATTTGTTGATTCGCACCTCGGTCTCCAGTAAAGATTCTCTCTGGCAAGTGATTCGCCGGGCGCGCATGATCGACGGTATTAATGCCAAGGCCGCGGACGCCCTGGAGAAGTTTGTCTCTCTGATCGAGGAGCACAAACGCTGGTTTCGTGGCGGCGGCCGGCTTGCCTCTACGGCAAAGGACCTCTTCGCTGCTATCGGTCTCGAAGATGAGCTACGGCGCGATCCGGATTCACGCGAAAAAATCGAACGTCGCATCGAAAATGTTCAGGAAGTGGTCAACGCTCTTGCAACCTACGAAGAGCGTGATGGCAAGCCGAGCTTGTCCGGTTTCCTCGAAAAGATCGCGTTGCTCGACCGTGACGAGCCGGGCACGGACAGCAAAGAGAAAAAACTGGCTAAGGATGCCGTGGTGTTGATGAGCCTGCATTCGAGTAAAGGGTTGGAGTTCCCCCACGTGTTTCTGCCCGGTTTCGAAGAAGGCTTTTTGCCACACAAAAAAACCGTCTCCGAAGGTGTTGATGTCGATGAAGAACGCCGCCTCTGTTATGTGGGCATAACCCGCGCCCGAGAGAAGCTGACTATTTTGCACGCTGATGCGCGTAAAAAATACGGCAAGGACGAACCCCGTGAACTCAGCCGTTTCCTGGCCGAGATCCCGGAAGAGGTAAGACAGGAGGAAGCCAGGGCCGGGTTCCACCTTGTTGATGGAGATGAAGAGCTGAGCATGTCGGATATGCTTGCCAAGTTGATGGGAGAAGAGGCAGAATAAATGCACAAACTTTTCAACGCAAAGATGCCATGGAGGAAAAGCAAGACGCAAAGAGTAAAGCCTATGATTGGAATGTTTCTCTGAAAGTTAAGAGCTTTTCCTCTGCGCCTTTGCGCTAAACTTTTTTTGATTATAGGGTCATTATTTTTAAGTTGAAATCGCCACCTTATCTGGCAAAGTGTGAATACCATGAATGACTTTGAAGCCAACCTCCCTCTGGGAAAACCTACGACCTACACCTCGGAGTACGATCCCGGCCTGCTCTGTCCGATCCCTCGCCAACTCAAGCGCGATGAGCTTGGCTTGTCTGATGATTTACCGTTTCGCGGTGTGGATATCTGGAACGCGTATGAGCTCTCCTGGCTGACCCCTCAGGGCAAGCCGGTGGTTGCCATGGGCGAGTTCCGCATCCCCTGTGAGTCGGCCAACCTGATCGAGTCGAAGTCGATCAAACTTTATCTCAATTCCTTCAACCAGACCCGTTTCGACGATTTTGAATCTGTACGCGCCCTGATGAGCAAGGATCTCGGCGGTGCCGCCGGTATGCCGGTTGATGTCCGATTAATGGCTGCTGCGGAGTTTGCTACGGAAAGCTTTGCGAATCTTCCGGGGCAGTGCATCGATGATCTTGATATTGAGGTCGATAATTACGCTCTGGATGCAGAACTTCTTAAAGGCGCGGCAGATGCCGAGACACAGGTCAGTGAAACGCTGCACAGTCATCTTCTGAAAAGCAACTGCCTGGTGACCAGTCAGCCCGATTGGGGGAGTGTCCTGATTTATTATCAGGGTGCGAAAATCAACCAAGAGGCTTTGTTGCGTTACCTGATCTCCTTCCGGCAGCATGATGAATTTCACGAACAGTGTGTTGAACGGATTTACAACGACCTGCTGCGTTTCTGCCAGCCGGAGAAGCTGACAGTGTACGCTCGCTACACCCGCCGAGGTGGTCTGGACATCAATCCCTATCGCAGTAACTTTGAGTATGATGTGAAAAATTTGCGACTGGCTCGGCAATAGTTCAATAGGTATTTATATAAAAAAGCATTCACCACAGAGGCACAGAGGACACAGAGAAAAACGGAAGACTTTGGATTCTCTCTGTGTCCTCTGTGCCTCGAGTGAGAGAAACGAACGGGTGGTGAAATAGGTTTTGTCTTGTTCGTAAAGATTAAGACTTGATTGTAAAACCTTTGTTTTGATGAGAAGCCTGTTTTCCTATAGAATGCCCCAAAGCGCATCTTTCGTTTACAGGACCCTGAAGCCATGAACAGAACCCCTTTGACAGAACAGAACGTTGCCGAGGCCTTGAGCTTTGCGCGCCAAGCGATGCAGGGCGCAGGTGAAATTGCCCTGCGTCATTTCCGCCAAACACTTGCTGTGGACAACAAACTCGGCGAGGGCAGCTTCGATCCTGTGACCCAGGCTGATCGAGAAGTTGAGGCTTATCTGCGTGGAGAACTGACTCGCTACTGTCCTGATTTCGGGGTGGTCGGCGAAGAGGATGGTACGACACCGGGCACGACAGATGTCAATTGGATCGTCGATCCGATCGACGGCACCAAAGCGTTTATCAGCGGTTTCCCAACCTGGGGAATTCTGGTCGGGTTGCAGCAGGAAGACCGGGTCCTTGCCGGGCTTATGCATCAACCGGCAACGGGGGAGCTTTTTTACGGCAGCTCGGACGGGGCTTTTTTAGAACATAAGGGCCAGACACTTGCCATGCAGACTCGGCAAAATGTTCGCCTCGAAGAAGCGTTGCTCTATTGCACCCATGAGAGCATGTTTGCCAATCAAGACAACCTGGCAGCGTTTCGTAGGATATCGGGAAAAGCGCGTCTGCAGCGTTTTGGTGGTGATTGCTATTCCTACTGCATGCTGGCGCTCGGCCAGGTTGATCTGGTGATTGAAGATACCCTGCAGCCCTACGACATCGTGCCGCTGATTCCGATTATCGAGGTGGCCGGTGGTGTGATCACCGATGCTGACGGCAAGACACCGGTCGGCGGGGGCTTTGTGGTTGCTGCGGCCAACAAGCAATTGCATGAAGAGGTTATGGCTCTGCTCTGACGTGAGTCAGGTCTGGGGAGGAAGATATGGAAACAGTAAAAACAGCCAGCTTTGAATACCTGATTGACCTCGCCAAAAAGAACCCCGACGGTGGCTACACTTTCGTGTTAGACGGTGAGACCTACCAGATTGAAGACGTGCTGGAAATCTCCAGCATTGCCACTAAGCATGGTTATATCGTGATCTACTAAATACTCGTTCATGCGAGTTTGTGTTACCAAAAAGGCAGCCGATTGGCTGCCTTTTTTGTGAGTATTTTCCAGAATCCAAGAGTAAAAAAGCCAAGGCTTAACCATTGTTGGCCGCTGATAAAGGCGGATAAAAACAGGATACAAATCAAAACCTTTAAGAACTTTGATCCTGACTTTATCAGAGGTCATCAGATTTTATCTGCGGCCGATTTCTATTTTTGTCTCGTATTATCTTTGGTCTCCTTTCTTTTTACACTTTGCGTCTTTGCGTTAAAGGCCACCGCCACAATTCAAATTACAAACCACTGGCATCAAGAGAAGACTCAATTTCCAGAGAGCGCAATTTGAGTACCATCTTGCGACGTACCGTGGTGGGGATCTCGACATGCAGGCATTGGCTGGCCGGGTTGAGCTTGTGTGCGGCGATGCGTTGCAGTGCGTTGGCTCCGGCGCCCGGCAGCCAGCGTAGATCCTCATTCGGTAAAAAGGCCCGCTCTTCACCATCGAGCAGGCTGTCGGTGTCGATGCGAGGATCGATCTGCGTACCGAGCAGCTGCATGCCGCCGAGCAAGGCGAAGTTGTAACAGTGGTGGGTGTCGGCACAGAACTGTACGTACATTTCCTCAGAGAGATCACGCACCAGGGTCAGGCCCTGCCGCATCTCGTTATGAGGTTGGAGATAGAAGACGTCTTTCTTACGGTGTAATTCTCCGAGTTGCTCGGGGATTCGGAAGGGCGGTAGGCCGCCGAGGCCGACCACGACGCGCCGATCGTCACTGAAGGTCCCCACGCAACCATGAATGTCGATCACCAGGCCCGGTAAGCTTATCTCCAGTGCGGCAACATAGCCGGGCAAGCCTTCTTCGAGTTTGTAGCAGTAAGGATGGCCATGTTCATCAATGTAGGGATAGATGACGTCGATATTGCTCGGGTTGAGAGGAACCCCCCAACTTTCCAGTTGAGCAAGATTTTCATCGGTTAAGGGTTCGCGCCCGGCAAAGCCGAGGTTGATGATCGCCGAGCCGCCTTTGCCGGTGCGTAGGAAGTAGAGTGTCACCTCGAGGGTGTGCGGATCGTAAGGGCCATGACTTGCCGTGATCAGCGGACGTTGCTGGCGATCTTCCTCTTGCAGGCAACGCAGTAGCAGGGCGCCGCCTGCTGCGTCCGGCAGGAAACGCGCTTCAAATTCAGGAAGAGCATGACCGCAGGGATGCCACCCGGTGTCGCTGATCGGGATTTCGGCAAAGAAGCGTTGCAGAACTTCCTTGCGCCAGGTTGCGACAAAGCGCAGGCAGCGGTCCGGTAGTCGGTAGTAGATGGAGTAGTGGATGGGGTCGAGGTAGATACGAGCCTGCAGACGTTTCAAGAGCACGCGGTTGTAGTTGTTCTGGGTGCTCTTCAGCAGGCGCTCGGTGATTTCCACCATAGTGGAAAAGGTCGATTCGTCGGGAACCTCTTCCAGTAGTTCAACACGTTTCAGACGACTGTAGTCTTCTTTGCCGATTTCAACTTCGAGTCTGTTCAGGTGACGCTGGAAAGGTACTGTCTCGTCAACTTCAAACTGGCTGAGAAAGAGTGGAGATATCTTGGGTTGCTGGTTCTTCATCGCATTTCCGGAAGTTAAGCCTGTTGGTAAAATCTTATTTTAATCTTACCGAGTTTTTCTGGTTTGTCGCGATTCGTTGCAGTGCCTTTTGCCAGAGATGGCGATTATTTCTGGTCAGGTTGCTTTTTAATGCGGGCAATTGAGAAGAAAATACCGACGATGCAGAGGGCCGAGAAGGTTAAGAGCGCGGTGTGCATGCTGGCGAGAAACTGGGGTTGGGTTTGCGGGGTCACGGCATGGTCAGCCATGAAGATGGAAAAGATGACGGTGATAATCGTCATGCTGCCCATCATGCCCAGGGTTCGCATGGTGCTGTTCAGGCCGGAGGCGACACCAAGGTAGCGGGGCGGGACGCTGCCCATGATGACGCTGATGTTTGGTGAGGAAAAGAGCGCAAAGCCAAGGCCTAGGGTAGCCAGCATCACCATGATCAGCGAAATCGAAGTTGTGGCCGTGATGCTGGCAGCGATGGCGAGGCCGGTGGCACAAAGGCCCATACCTATGGTCGCCACGGTGGCTGCGGAGAAGCGGTCGGCGAGCCGTCCGCATAGTGGTGAGAAGGCCGCCTGCACGATTGGTTGAATGATGAGAATGGTTCCTGCCTCGCGAGGGTTCAAGCCTTTGACGTATTGCAGATAGAGACTCAGGAAAAAAGTGACTCCGAAAGTTGCGGCGTAATTGAGCATGGCCGCCAGGTTTGAGAAGGCAAACACCCGGTTGCTGCGCAACAGGTTGACATTGAGAACAGGGAACTCGGTGTGCGACTCCAGAATCAGAAAGTGGATCAAGCCTGCTGTGCCGCACAATGCCAGCAGCCAGGCCCAGAGGCCTTTGTCCAGGTTCGAGGCTCCGCAGATCAGTAGCATAATCGCAGCCGCGTAAACCAGGCTGCCGCGCCAATCAAAAGGTTCACCCTTGGCCTCAGCCCATTCACCACGCAGTTTGGCGCAGGAAACGGCGAAAGTGATCATGCCGAGAGGTACGGCGGCCTGGGAGAGCAGTCCTCCGGCGAGGGTAAAGACGACGATACCGTATTGGAAGATGCGGCGCCGGCCGTAGATGTCGCCCATCCGGCCCATGGCCAGAAGGAAGATCGACGCCGAAAGGACATAAGTGGTTTCCACCAGTCCCAGTTGCATGGCGCTGGCGTTGAAATCACGGCCGATGGCGGGCAGCGCCACCCCGACCGCAGACATCATGAAGGGCATCAAGAAGTGGGCGGTGCAGACCACCAGAAGGGTCGCTGATCTGGAGACCTGCTGTGTCATTTAGGCCCCTGTGGCGCGTAGCGCGTGGCGTGAAAAAGCTTGTCAAAAATCATTGTGTCCTTTAAATTCTCCCAGCTCCCAGCTCCCAGCTCCCAGCTCCCAGCTCCCAGCTCCCAGCTCCCTAGAGA
>JAAXQF010000059.1 GCA_012974435.1 Desulfuromonadales bacterium
ATTATAAGAAAAGGCCACCAAGGAACGAACCCTGGTGGCCATAATTTTGTGTATTAAAGAGCTTACTGAATACCTCTATCAATAAGAAGCCGATTTTCGTCTCAGAAGTCGTGACATTTAAGAATCGCGCATATCCCTTACGGGGAAAGTGGACCTACTAAATAAGGTGTTCCAATGCGCGGAGGCAAGTATTACTTACCTGAATGTCTCCATTGAATACGTGACCCTCTCTTCCGCCGTGCGCTCCACGTCACGCTGCGATTCGATCAACGACAGTCTTGGCTGCATACCCATACCATTGGCAATCTGGATTGCTAGACCAGGCCGTGCATTGAGTTCCAATAATAGTGGACCGAGTTTTTTGTCCAGCACTATATCTGCGCCGAGATAACCCAGCCCGGTAACATCGTAACAACGACTTGTGAGGTTCAGTAAGGTCTCCCAGTAAGGCACCTTAAGCTCAGATAGCTTTCGCCCTGTGTCGGGATGGTGTTCGACAGGCTGTCCGTGCTGTACCGCACTGAGACTGCGCCCGGTAGCAATGTCGATACCCAATCCTACAGCACCTTGGTGAAGATTGGCCTTGCCATCAGATTCGCGTGTAGAGAGGCGCGTCATAGCCATTATCGGGTAACCACGGAAAAGGATGACTCGCACATCAGGTACGCCCTCATATGAAAAACCGTCAAACACATCAGAGAACTCCACCAATGTCTCGATCATCGCCACATCCGGCCTGCCACCGAGGCTGTATAACCCACTTAAAGTATTGGAAACGTGATGCTGTAACTCCTTGAGAGTGACACAACTACCGCTTGGTTTGACGAAGTCCTCACCGTCACGGCCGGTTACCACCAGAATGCCCTTGCCACCACTTCCCTTGGAAGGCTTGATGACGAATCCTTGAAGGTCTTTCAGAAACTCGCCCAATTGCCGAACGTGGTACTGAGTGCGGGCGACGCCGATCATTTTAGGGACAGCAATGCCTACACCTTCTGTAACCAGCTTGGTCTTGAGTTTGTCATCAACGAGTGGGTATAGCCGCCGAGGGTTATTCTGCGCTATTAGCTCTACGTTGCGCTGGTTCATGCCGACAACGCCAACTTTTTTCAACTTGCCGGGAGAGGTAAACTTAAACATTACTCGTCGCCTCGCGTCATCGGCTCGAAACGGCCGAGCTCAAGAAGTCTGAACCCGCTGTAGCTACCGATCATGATGATAATGGCGAGCAGGACCAGCAACAGTTCCGGAAAGTTGAATATCAGATGCCCTAGGTGGGGGCTGATCATGACCAAGTAGGCTAATGAGGCTGTAAGCAGACTGCCACCGCCTTGTATCAACACTTCACGCGGCCCATCTTCCTCCCATAACACAGACATACGTTCAATAGTCCATGACAGGATGATCATCGGGAAAAACGTAATGGCCAGCCCCGATTCCCAGCCAAGTTTGTGACTGGTGATACCGATGGCCGCGAAGATAATGATCACAAAGACCAGTACAGAAGCAATGCGGGGCACCAACAGAAGGTTCAGATGACTCAGATAGGAGCGCATCACCAAACCAACGCTAACCACAACTAGGAACAGCAGCAAACCCAATAGCAATGTAGTCTGCATGAAGGCCAACGCAATTAGAATTGGCATGAAAGTACCTGAGGTGCGAATTCCTACAAGGTTGCGCAGAATCACAACGACCAATGCACCAAGCGGGATAAGCAACAACAGTTTGAAGGTGTTCTGGTCTCGAATAGGAAGGCTATAGATCGAAAGATCTACCAGAGGACTACCGCTCTTTTGCCCCGCGGCCACCGCCAGTTGGCCTGCACTCTTCTGCACACTGGATACCGAAAAATCGATGCGCGAATTACTACCACCGTACACATCAAGCAAGCCGCGCGTGTTCTCAGGCCACAACAGAGCCTCGGAGAAAGGAAGTTGGGTCAGCGCGTCTGGATCCAACAAAACCCACTCATCTTTCACGTAAATCTGGATAAAGGTGGTAATGGAACGTTGGGTGTAATTACCTTGCAACCGTAAGCCCCTCATGACTCTTGTGTGAATTCCTGCGAGGGAAAGGACCTTTGCAACCTGCTCCATATACTCGCGCCGGTTCTCGACGTCCTCAATCAGCACTCGCACATGAGGATCCTTTCTTTCCTCATCCATAAGATTGAGTACCTGGAGTGCAAGGTCCAGATCTGATGTAGCAGACTCACGCGCCATCTGTAGAATCTCTTTCCCAGCAATTTTCCATGGCCCATCCAGCACAACCTGCGGCTTAGTCTCGGATGGGGTCGCCTCCATGGCCGGGGCACCCAAATGATAAAAATCTCCACGGAAATAAATGACCTGCGGTCCCTTTGCGTCGTTGCGAGACCAGACAATCTTTCTTGAATCGTCTTCTGTGAAGACTTTAAACTTGTAGTCTTCGGAAAGGTTCTCGTTGAAGATTGCCCTGCGTGACGAGTCTACTGCGGGCAGACCCATACTGATTTTAACCGGTCCATCTTCTGCATCAAACTTTATGCGGGCCTGAACCTGCCAGACGGTTAATGTCTTGCCTGGCGTCAGAGTGAACCCCAGCGTAAAGTACTTATACATCGTCAGGCTGAGTCCAAGGAATAGTAGAATCGAAACCAGAAGGTAGAGTTGTGAGCGCGCCTTCATTCTTCCTTCCCTCCGGTTTGCTTGGTTGAGAATTTACGATTAACATCAACCAGGTATTTGCCACTTAGTACATTGCGTCCTATCAGCACAGGGAATGTATATTTAGAACGATCGGCAAGCGTGAATTGCCGCTCCATTTCTATGTTGCCCAGCATGATCTTCAATTTGACCACTGGCCTTTTCATGTCCTCTGCACCGTGTCGCTTAATCGAAGCGGTGCGCACAATAGGTCTTTCAAAGGAAATCAGTTTTTCGTTAGCTGGATCTTTAACCGAAAAACGCAACCACTTCTTGCCATCACGCTCAAAAGGTTGTTGATCATCAACACCGAGCGATGATGTCTCGGCACCTGTATCAATGCGCGCCTTTAACTTTAGACCTTTTGACATGAAGGTGACTTTCTCCACTTCACCGATAATTATCAAACCTGCAGTATCTTCACAGTCTGCATTTTCAGAGGCCTTGGATTCTGCAGTCAAAGGAAGGCTCAGAATAAGGATAAAAATTAACAGCAAGTGAGTTATGACAATTTTAAAATTCATGAGATAGCCTCCTACGGTCTGATTGCATCAATTACGAATATTACTTAGTGTACTCGGACATAGGCTGTGGTCAACTTAGTGGCCTTTTCAATTGTTGGCCTACAATGTTTGTATACATGATATTGGTATAAATGAGCCTTTCTTGCTGACTCTGGCAAATAAGTACGGCCACCTAGTGTTGATCCAGGTGGCCATAACTTTGTGTATTGATGAGCTTCCTGAATACCTTTATCAATAAGGAGCCGATTTTCGTCTCAGAAGTCGTGACTTATAAGAAATGTAGTGTAAATAGAGCAGGGCAAACAACTTGTTGAGACTCACATGCCTTCAATTATCTTTTTATCTGGATTCTAGGAACGAGCAGATACGAATCGAACTTCTCGCCAAAGTGAAGCACATGCTTACCATGATTACAGTCCACTGACTTTTTATAGGGCGGAGAAGGAATGATCTCGTCTGAAGCAGTGATAAGTTGCAAGGTTTCTCCAGCGAAAAAGAAAGTGCTGCTGGGATACAATTCAATATCGACAGGTAC
>JAAXQF010000561.1 GCA_012974435.1 Desulfuromonadales bacterium
TCTCGTCTCTCAAGCTAGGCCAAGCCTCCCTTATTTTGACCAGGTTCTTTTCCTGCAAAAAAAAGTAATTGATAACAACAAAGTGGTTGCTGCCTCCCTTGCTTTTGCGGACCCTAGGAACAATGAGGATCTCTGTCTTAATAGAATGGATGTTTTTGGTGGCTTGGAAAAATTTCGCAATATCCCTGAGAATAACTGGGTTCTTGTAGATTTCAACCTCCAGAGCCTGCTTATCGCAGAGGGTTTTGCAGGTGACGCAGATGTTTCTTGGGTCAAGGCCTGTCCTGATGTCGACACCTGCTTGGAATGGGGCAAAGAACGCGGGCTGAATCCGAAGGAGCAGGAGAGGAGAGCAAGCTTTCCTCGTCCTAAAGAAACAGCAAAAGCAAATCTGGAGGACATATCTCAGCGTCTGAAGTTGGGCCGAAAACTTGTGAAGGCGGCACGATGCCGTGGATGTCACAACATCGAAGGCTCTGGACCAAATCATGCTCCAAGCCTTACTTGGAGGCGTATTAAATATGATATGGCCTGGCTTGAGAATTATTTAAAAGCTCCCTATCGTATGCGCCCAGCGATGGATAACTTGATGATGCTAAACTACACTTCTCCAAATGCAATGCCGAGTTTGCAACAAGAAGAAGTGGAAGCCATCGCCGCTTATCTTGAAAAAGTTGCTATTGCCAGTGCACCTGGCAAAAACCTGCGAAAAGAGTTGTGGGAGGACTACGACTGCTTCAGTTGTCATGTCAAACTATACAAATCGAAGCCATTAACTTTTCAACCGACGCCTCTCCCTGAAAAGACAAAAACAACATTAAGGGCTTCCTCGACAATGGCTTTATGTCTAGGTTGTCATGCCTTCGCAGAGATGAGTACAGTTAAACAAATCTCAGTCGGTTCGGCAAATGCTTTTGCGCCGGACCTGCTTCTTTCTTTTGAAAAGTTGAATCTTGATTTCATTTCCAACTTTCTGGCTAATCCAACACACCTTGTACCTTTATCAAAAATGCCAAACTTGGGACTTAATGATGCTCAAATCCTTGAGATAAGGGAGATTGCAGTGCAAATCAAAGAGGCTATTTATTCAGCGGAGATCAAGCCAAACCATGTGCATTACAACCTAGAGAAAATGCCCCGTCAATGACGGGACATCCCCTATAAGTCACAACTTATAGGATATGCGTAAAAGCAGTCGTTTCACTTCCTGTTTATCCTCCCGCAATCGATTATTGGTTCTTCTAGGATATATGAGAACAACTCAGCCCCAACTTATGAGTCAAAGTTGGGGCTGAGTTTATGCCAGGTTTAAGATGAAAGCTGGGATTGTCTGTTTATGAATAGATTCCAGCCTAGAGGTTGATGAGTATTTATTTCTCAATCCTTCATTTAACATTGCGATACCCATTCTCTTTGTTAGCATGATTAGGGTTGGTACTGGTTAGCCTTTGATCAGAAAGGAGAGAGAGATGCCAATTCATCTTAATGACATGGATGTGGCCTCTGCAATTGAAGACCAGAGTTCTACCTTGATCATCCCCTGTTATATGTGCCCTGCCGTAACCGTTTCAGTTAGAGAAAATAAGCCCTTCATTCAACTTCTAGGTCACTTTCTTAAGTCACAACCTTTTGAACAATACATCAAAAACATTCAATCCGTTTTAATGGAAAGGGGGGTTGAGTCAACAGTATTTAAGAGCCGCTTTGTTCATCAGTGGTTTCTTTGCCTGTGGACTTCAGCCCGACGCAAGAAACTAAAGCGACAGATTCACAAATATGATTCTGTCATAGTCTTAGGCTGTGATTCTGCGACTGAAACCGTACGCGAGTTGGTTAAAAAAACAGACTGCAAAGTTATCCAAGGCATGGAAGTTGTAGGATTTATGAATGCAAAAATGAAGTTCCGTTTGCCATGTGATGTTACGTTTGAAGACTGTAAAATTGTTCCTATCACACAGCAGGCAATCGAAGGGTAGTTTAGAGTTAAGCCATTTATGTTGAAGCAAGAGGAGAGGTTTCCATGGACGAGAAGCTCAAAGAAATGATCGCAATCGGGGCCTCTGTAACAGCCAACTGTATCCCCTGCATCCAGTATCACTTCGCTAAAGCGCGTGAAATTGGCATTACTGAAGCAGAGATCAAGGAGGCTGTTCAGGTTGGCAAGATGGTGAGAAAGGGTGCCGCGCACAAATGGGATGAGGAAATAAGAACACTGCTTTCTGTCTCTACAAGTGAACAAAATGCAGGCTGTGGCTGTGCATAAAGCAATGGCAATGTTTTGTCCAATGGTTCAGTAAGAGCTTTATATGCGTAAAGACAAACCGAGCAGAACCGCTTACAAGGTCGCATTGGTTATTGTCACCTTGGGGATAAAGCCGGGTATGGATAGTCTGCTGCCGCCGGGCATTGTCTCAGCGACGAAGCAGTTGCTCCTGGCTTCCGGCGCCGCATGGCCTCGAACAATCCGCTGGGCCGAGTCCAAGGTTGCTGTCTCTGTTTATGAAGCGTTTGATTGGATGCTGCCGGGGCAGTTCGAGGCTTTTGCTCACAGAAAGGCTTTTTTTGAACGCCAGGTTCGCGATGGAATTAGCTCCGGAGCTAGCCAGATTCTTGTCCTGGGCGCTGGTTATGACACGCTTGGCTGGAGATTGGCCCCGGAGTTCACTGAGGTCAACTTCTTTGAGATTGATCATCCGGCGACAGCCCGTTTGAAAGCGAAAGGCATCGCTACGATGGGTAACCATGATAACCTTTTCCTTATCGCTGAGGATCTGGGGCAGCGCAGGCTCGTGGATGTTTTAAAGAATCACACATCATGGCGGGTTAATACCCAAACCGTCATCCTGGCCGAAGGCCTTGTCATGTATCTGCTTCCAGAAGCTGTCTCAAGCCTGTTTTGCCAGTGTGCAGAGATGGTCAATGATGGCAGCCGGTTCGCTTTTAGCTCTCTTGCGACTGGAGCCGATGGCCGGCCTGATGCTGGCCGCTGGACTGGGCTGATGCTCTGGCTACAGAAGACGATTGGCGAATCATGGCATTGGAGTATTCGGCCTGAAGAGCTTGGCTCGTTCTTAAAGAAAACCGGCTGGCAATATCTCCCGGAACTTCAGCTTCCATCGAACATCCCCGGGGTTGAATTCTATGCCGTGGCAACGAAATGAGTTTGTGAGCCAACAAGACCATCGAAGATGTTTCTGACGTGTTCCATGTCACAGTTATAGAGAAGACAAACATTGAATGCTTAGAATGAAAGCAGTTGTATACGACAAATACGGTCCGCCGCATGTTCTTCACGTTAAGGACGTTGAGAAGCCTGTGCCGCTAGACAATGAGCTTTTGATTAAAGTTCGTGCGGCTGAGGTCACGAAAGCAGACTGTGAGATGCGCAGTTTTAATTTCCAGGTTAAGTGGTTTTGGCTGCCTTTGCGATTGACGTTGGGACTATTGAAACCCAAGAAAAAAATACTGGGTGCTTACTTTGCGGGGGAGGTGGAGTCCGTTGGCAAAGACGTCACAAGGTTCAAGGCAGGTGATCAGGTTTTTGGTGCGACCAAGCTGCGGATGGGAGCACATGGCGAATACGTTTGCCTGCCTGACAGCTACACTCTCTGCGCAAAACCATACAATATGAGCTTTGAAGAAGCAGCCGCAGTTCCTCTCGGTGGGCTGAATGCACTCCACTTTTTGAACAAAGCAAACATTCAAGCAGGGGATAAGGTCCTGGTCAATGGTGCTGGTGGAAGCATCGGCACTTTTGGCGTACAGATCGCCAAATCAATGGGAGCCGAGGTGACAGCCGTTGACACCAGCATCAAGGAGGACATGCTTCGTCAAATTGGAGTGGATCATTTTTACGACTATCGTAAAGAAGACTTTACGAAAAAAGGAAAGGCCTATGATGTCATTTTTAGCATGGTTGCTCATACATCATTTTCAAAATGCATTCGAGCACTCAATCCCAATGGGCGCTACTTGATGGCAAATCCTCGCATCTCGGACATGCTGAGATCTCTTCTAACTTCTATTCTTACTGATAAGAAAGCGATTTTTGCCTTTGCTGGAGAAAAACAAGAAGAGCTGCTTGCCCTCAAGGAAATGATTGAGGCAGGCAGAATTAAACCTCCCATCGATAAAATCTATTCGTTTGAGCAAGCTGCCGAAGCCCATCAAAGAGTAGAGACTGAACAAAGACGTGGAATGGTCGTGATTTCTACTGACTCAATTGAGCCGATCGGCCAATCGCAACGGCAGGCCTGAACATGAAAACAACAAACATTGAAACATCGCTTATTGCTTACGCCAGAGTCGCCGGGTTGGCTTATGTGCTGATCATTTTGATCGGTATCTTTAGTGTCAGCTATATTGATACAAGTCTTGTTGTGCCCGGCAATGACGCTGCGACTGTCAACAATCTTCTGGCCAATGAACTGCGATTTCGCCTCTGTGTCTTAAGCGAAATCATCATGTTCGTGCTCGTCATACTCCTTTCCCTGGCCCTTTATGTCATTCTCAAGCACGTCGATAAAAACCTCGCTTTGCTCGCACTGCTCTGGAGGTTCGGCGAGGCCATTATTGGCGGCGTGGTCGCCGTGCTGAGCGGCATCATTCCGCTACTTTTGCTCAGTCGCGAATATGCATTTCAAGCAGAACAGTTGCAGTCACTGATCGGGCTATTCCTAGCTGTTCGTAGTGCTGGATTAGATATTGTCCTCATCTTTGTGGGCGTGGGCGGAACTCTCTTTTGTTACTTGTTTTTCAAGTCAAGACTCATTCCCAGAATCCTGGCCGCATGGGGGATGGTGACCTATCTGTCGATGTTCATTCTTGCTGCGGTCAGTATTCTTGTCCCCGGAATCCCAGAGTCGACGAAAATGATTTTTTATGCGCCGGGCGGGCTTTTTGAAATCATGATTGGCTTGTGGCTCCTGAGCAAGGGCATCAATGTTAAGCAGTTGGATGCTCAAACCTAGAAGTATTGTGTTGCTGTTTAGTTTAACAAACAGTTTGGGAGTAACACTACAAGCCTAACTTTGAGGTCAAAGTTTGGCTTTACTCCAACGCGGGCATTGACGCTGCACCGAACTATCCCAGCTTTGATGTGATAGCTGGGATTGGAAAAATTCTTCCCGCAAAATTATCTCACTAGAATGGTGCCGAGAACCCCAAGTAAACTCGTTATTGACAGTTAAACACCACCTCAAGCTAATGTAATCATTAGATTTTATGGTAAAGTAGTTTCATCTGTGCGATTGTAATGACTGTCTAATTTTGTTTTTTGTTATTACTTGGTTCAGGTAAAGGGTGGGAATGTGAGTTCTTCTGGGAAGCCAGGTCTCAGCAAATCACTGATCCTCAAAGGGATGCAATGTCCCAAAGCGCTTTACCTCGCCAAAAATCCTCCTGCGTTTGAATTCCCCCCACAACCTCATGTCGAAGCCAAGTTCCAAACCGGTAACCAAGTTGGCATTCTGGCTCAGCAACTTTTCCCCGGTGGTACCGAAGTGCCTTTTGATGGCCTGTCTGTTACTGAGCAGATAGCACAGACCCGGCAACTTATCGATGCTGGTGAGCAGGTCATCTACGAGGCGTCTTTCGCTTTCGAAGGTATCTTCGTCAAGGTCGATATCCTTGTCAAAGACGGCGACGCCTGGCAAATCCATGAAGTGAAGATGGGTACCTCGGTCAAAGAGGTCAATTGCGATGATGTGGCGA
This sequence comes from Desulfuromonadales bacterium, assembly GCA_012974435.1. GTDB lineage: Bacteria > Desulfobacterota > Desulfuromonadia > Desulfuromonadales > BM103 > M0040. Next base: position 5,713 of record JAAXQF010000561.1, read on the forward strand.
TCCAGTATTACGTGCTTACCAACTGTGGTCTCACCATTTCAGAGTCCTATCTGGTTCATATCAATAACAGCTATGTGCGACAGGGTGATATCGATGTGCAACAACTCTTTGTTGGCGAGGATGTCACTGATGCGGCCATTGAGCGGCAGGCTGGCCTGCCGGAGCTGATTGCGTGCCTGCGTACGACTTTAGCTGGCAGTGAACCGGATATTGATATCGGCCCGCACTGCAAAGATCCTTACGAATGCGACTTCATTCCTTATTGCTGGCAGCATATTCCCAAGAATTCGATCTTCGATCTTAAAGGGCGCGGCATCAAGAAGTTCGATTATTACCACCGTGGAATCATTAAGTTTGAGGATCTCTCGCTTGATGACTTGCACAAAGCGCAGCGCAACCAGCTCGAAGCGACTCTCAACCAGCAGGACTCTATCAATAGGGTGGGTGTCAAAGAGTTCCTCGATACTCTCTGGTATCCGCTCTGCCATCTCGACTTCGAAACCTTTGATACGCCCATCCCACCGTTTGACGGAACCCGCCCATACCAGAAGATTCCATTCCAGTATTCACTGCATATTCAGCAAAGTGTTGGGGCTGAACCGGTGCATACCGAGTACCTGGTGGAACCGGGCAATGATCCGCGCCGGGAGCTTGCCGAGCGGTTGCTGGCAGAGATTCCTGCGGATGCCTGTGTGCTCACCTACAATCAGGCCTTTGAGAAGGGTGTGTTGAGAAACCTTGCCGAGCTCTTTCCTGATCTAGCTGATGCGCTTAAGGCGCGGGTTGAGAATGTGCGTGATCTGATGGTGCCGTTTCGCAAGCGGGATCTTTATCGCTGGCAGATGCGTGGTTCTTACTCGATCAAAGTGGTGTTGCCTGCCCTGGTGCCGGATCTTTCGTATGCTGGCATGGCTGTCGCTGATGGTATGGCGGCGATGCGGGCTTATCATAAGATGTGTGCGCTGGATGATCCGTTGGCGCTTGCTGGGTTGCGGCGGGGGTTGTTGGAGTATTGTCGGTTGGATACTTTGGCAATGGTTAGGATTTTGGGGGCGTTGGAGGGCGTGGAGAAGTAATTCTGGTCTGATGTCACTGATATTGGGCTCTTGCCCGTGGCTGCCTCACGCAAGTGTCACATAATCATAATTGAGACGTATAACTAATGGAGTTCTCCTGTGGCAAATATTTCACAAATCAGAGGTGCCTTGTTAGAAGAAGCAATTCTCTCCTGAGGCCGATTGAAGCTTTCTGCGCTTACAGCCTACAGATTATTTTGCTTCGTCCCTTGTCCCGCGTCCCTTTGTTTGGTGGACGTGGTGTCTTCAAACTCGACCCGGAAAGTGCAGCCGCCACCGGATGTCTCATCAACCCAGGCCCGTCCCCCGTAGGCCTGGGCGATCTTCTGTACGATAGCGAGCCCGAGGCCCGTACCCTTGGTGCTTTTGCTGGTCGAGCCCCGATAGAAGACGTGGAAAATGCCTTCACGTTCCTTCTCTTGCACACCATGCCCATGGTCCATGACGTAGAACTGAACCTTGTTGTATGTACGTTCACCGCCGACTTCGATCGGGTTACCCTGCGATCCAGCGTAGTGGATGGCATTGCTGATCAGGTTGTGGAAGACCTGGGAGAGCAACAGCTCGGGGACCGAGACCATGGGGAGAGGGTCTTGCCTTATCTCAACCGCCGACTTTTTGATCGTCTGCTTCAGCTCCAAAATGACTTGTTGCACCACTATCTCAACATCGACAGGTTCGTCAGGCCTTGCCAGGTAGCCGACCTTGGCCAGCGTCAAAAGATCTTCCATGTGGGCGATCATCCTGTAGCCCTGGTTTTCGATTTCAGTGAGGCAATCCAGCGCTTGCACATCGAGTTGATGCGCATACTCATCCCTGAGGAACTGGGCAAAGCCGATAATCGGGGTCAGGGGGGTGCGCAGGTCGTGGGAGACGGTATTGACGAACTCTTCCAGCTCCCAGTTGACCCCGCGCAGCTCCTCTTCGGCCTTCCTCAAAGAAACGACCATCTGCTCGAGCACCTGGCCGAGTTCTCTGGTCTCGGTGGTACCGCTGATCGGAATGCTGGCGGCAGCAAGCCCCGTTTTTGCAATTTGTTTTGCTGACTGCGCAAGTTTCAAAAGCGGTTTGCTCATGCTTCTGAGCATCGGGGACACTCCCGGAAGTGTCCCTCTCGTGTCCCAGCTACCTTTCGGACTTCGTTATCTTTCTATTCACTTCTCCTGGCAGCCTGTCGAACACTCAATGAACTGGCGGCAAACAAGGCAACTAACTGTTTCATGACATCTCCCTTCAAATACCGTCGTTAGAGACGGTATCCCTATTCATATAAACTACGTATACTGTCCTGGTTGACATCTCATAGCGCAGTTCAGAGCAACACGAACCGTCAAAAAGGATAACTTTATGAAGATCGCAATATTGGGCCTGGCCCAGACGGGCAAGAAAACCCTCTTCACGCTGCTGACCGGACGATCCGTACCCCCGACTGTCAAACCCGGTGAGGCCATCGAGGGTATTGCAGCGATCAAAGACAGCCGTGTTGATGCTTTAAGCGATTTTTACAATCCTGAAAAGACCACTTATGCCGAGAACCAGTTCGTACTCTGCCCTGATATTACCGATAGCGGCACCTCGCGCCTCTGGATGGACCCGGCCCAGCGCTGTGATCTTCTCTGCCTGCTGATCAGATCCTTCGATTCACCGGATGTTTTTCATCCCGCTGGATCGGTGGATCCAGAGCGTGATCGGGCCACGATTGAAACAGAGCTATTACTGGCCGACATGCAGTTGGTGGAGACGCGCCTGCAGCGCCTCGCCAAAGACAAGAAGAAAGGTCAGACGACAGAGCAAGCTCTGGAAGAAGAAGTCCTTCAACGCTTCAACACGGCCCTGGAGGAGGAACGATTCTTAAGCACTGTAGAACTTGATCCTGACGAAGAACATGCGATCAAAAGCCTCGATCTGGTCACTCGTACGCCGCTGCTTTTTGCCTACAACGTCTCCGAGGATGATATCGGCAAAGATTTCGGGCCTGGCGTCTTTACTATCTCCTGTGCGATCGAGAGCGAAATCGCGGCTATCGATGACGAAGGGGAGCGTACTGAATTCATGGAGGCAATGGGCATCACCGAACCGAGCCTCGACCGGATCAACGCCGCTCTTTACGACGCGCTTGGCCTCATGAGCTTCTACACCTCTGGTGAAGACGAGTGCCGCGCCTGGACCATCCGCAAAGGCTCCAGCGCGCCAATGGCTGGAGGCAAGATCCACAGTGACATCGAACGAGGCTTTATCCGGGTCGAGGTTATGAAATACGACGACCTGATGGCCGCCGGTTCTGAACAGGGTGTCAAGAAGGCGGGTAAGATGCAGCTAAACGGTAAAGACTACACGATTGAGGACGGTGATATCTGCCACTTCCTCTTCAACGTTTGAGGTCATCTGCATGGAATTGTAGATAGTACTTTTAGCATTGGGGACACTTCCGGAAGTGTCCCTGTAGTGTCCCCATGGTTGACTGGGCTTGTTGCACCCAAGGCAATATTTAACAGGGATGTACAGGATGTATAGGATAAAACCCGAGCCAAAGGCCTTAAAGTTGGTTTCTTAACTTTTAGAAAAAATCCAAGCATTGTAACCTCTGTGAGATTTTATCCTGCTCATCCTGCATATCCCTGTGAATAACGTAGAGTGGGGGAGGCCTTAAGGGGCTTTTTACGATTCGTTGGCTTGTTATTTGAGGACAATATAACTCATAGGTTATTTATTCTATTGTTTTTTATTATATATATGTTATAAATAATGCAAATATAAATAACATAAGGGTTATAAATATGTTGCCAAAACATCGTCGTATCATGCAGAATCAGCTAGACACTACATTTGAACAACTGAGCAAGTTGAGAAGCTTACAGCTGCCAGCCAAAGGTTGGCTGCGCTCAATCCGCGAAGCTTTAGGCATGTCAGGTAAGCAATTGGGCGAACGCTTGGGGGTGAGTCAGCCACGTGTCGTCAAGATGGAGAAAGATGAGCTCTCTGGTGCGTTAACACTGAAATCAATGCGTCAAGCTGCAGAAGCAATGGATTGCGTGTTTGTTTATGCGGTGGTTCCACGTACCAGTCTCGATGAAACCATTCGCCAGCAAGCCATTAAGGTGGCTGGCAAGAGTCTTTCCCGCACATCACACACCATGCTTTTGGAAGATCAAATGGTGTCCATTGATGAGCAGCAAAAGATGCTTGAAGACAAAGTGGAGGACCTGACCCGCGACATCCCCAGTGATTTCTGGTCTAACAAGTCATGATTTTCGACTACCCCGAAGGCGCAACACCGATTGATTTAGACGAGGCCCAAGGTCTCTTGTTGCCGCACATCCGGACTCGTGCTGAGCTTGACCGCTGGGAACAGGAGAATATCTCTGAAGCAGAGGACGCGGTTCTCAGGCGCAAGCAGAAAGATATCCTGACCGAGAAGTATGTTCGGGCGTTGCACAAAAGGATGTTCGGCACGGTCTGGCGCTGGGCAGGTGAATTCCGGCAGAGTCAGAAGAATATTGGTATCGAATGGATGCAGATTCCGGTTGCTCTGCACCAGCTGTTTAAAGAAGCTGAAGGCTGGCTGGAATATGAATCATATCCACCAGACGAAATAGCTGCCAGATTTCACCATCGCCTGGTTGCTATCCATGCTTTTCCTAACGGCAACGGTCGTCATGCGCGGTTGATGGCCGATTTGCTGTTGGTGCATCTGCTCGGGCAGGAACGCTTCAGCTGGGGGCAGGAGAATCTGACGACTGCGGGTGAATGTCGCCGACGTTATATTCAAGCCTTGCAAGCTGCGGATCGTCATGATTACAGGTTGTTACTGGCCTTTGTTCGTTCATAAATGAGATCGGGGACACTACTTGCTGTGTCCCTTTCGAGTGTCGGCAATCAATGGGAATGGTTATGTCGTTATTACAAGAACAATTGCAGCAGTCTTTTGGTTTTAGCTCCTTTCGCGAAGGACAAGAGGAGGTCATCACCAAGCTGTTGGAAGGAAAGTCGGTTCTGGCGGTTTTCCCGACCGGTGCTGGTAAAAGCCTTTGCTATCAATTGCCCGCGATTTTGCTTGATGGCTTAACTTTGGTGATTTCTCCGCTCATCGCTCTGATGAAAGATCAGTTGGATTTTCTCATAAGCAAGGGCGCTCCAGCAGCGCGGTTGGATTCCACCTTGACGCGTGAAGAAAACCAGAAACTCTTTGACGAGCTTTATGCCGGAAAGTTGAAATTGTTATATATTTCACCGGAGCGTTTGGGGAACGAGCGATTCCTCAAGGCAATCGCCAGACAAAAGATTTCCCTGCTGGCGATTGATGAGGCGCATTGCATCAGCGAATGGGGGCATAACTTTCGCCCCGATTATCTAAAAATTGCCCAACTGGCAAAGCAGCTCAAGGTCGAACGAACCTTAACGCTCACCGCAACAGCAACTCCGGAGGTTGCGACAGATGTCCGAAAAGCTTTTGGCATTGCCACAACAGATTATGTTCATACCGGCTTTTATCGTCCAAATCTGCAATTAAGCGTATTGCCGGTTGTCGATGACGATCGTAGCAAGATTCTACTGTCGCGCATTAAAAAGCGTGCGCCCGGTTCGACAATCGTCTATGTCACCCTGCAGCGCACTGCAGAGGAAGTCGCAGCCTATCTCGTAAAACATGGGCTACAAGCGACGGCCTATCATGCTGGTTTGAAAAATGAAGATCGTGCGGCGATCCAGGATGCTTTCATGATGTCACGGGATACCATTATCGTGGCCACGATTGCATTTGGTATGGGCGTGGATAAAGCGGATATCCGTTATGTTTACCATTACAACCTACCCAAAGGTCTTGAGAGTTACTCGCAGGAGATCGGACGGGCTGGCAGGGATGGTGAATCCTCTGTCTGCGAAATGCTGGCTTCAGCAGATGACGCCATCACTTTGGAGAACTTCAGCTACGGTGATACTCCCGAAGCAGAAACCATTGCTGCTTTTACCCGTTACGTGTTTGCCGCTGAAGAAACCTTCGATGTCTCTGAAATTCAACTTTCAAACCAGTTTGATGTGCGGCCATTGGTGGTCAAAACGCTTTTAACCTATCTGGAGCTGGACGGGTATCTGGCCTCAACCGGTCCCTTTTACGCGGAATACAAGTTTCAATGCCTGAAACCTTCTGCCGAGATCATGGGCCGATTCAGCGGTGAACGAGCCGAGTTTCTGCAAGCCATTTTTGCACACGCTCGCAAAGGAACGATTTGGTCTACCCTCGACACCGTGGAAGCCAGTATGGCTATGGGCCAACCTCGTGACCGCATTGTCACTGCTTTGAGCTACCTGGAAGAGCAGGGTGACCTGCTGGTGACTGTGGCGGGTGTGCGACAGGGCTACCGTCGCTTAAAGAAGCCCGACAACGTTGAGTCACTGATCGTCTCGCTTAACGAGAGGTTCCAGAAAAGAGAAGCAAACGACATCAGCAGAATCCGACAGGTGCTCAGCTTTGCGCAACACGGCGGCTGCCTGACGCAATATCTGCTGGCCTACTTTGGCGAACAACTCGCGTCCTGTGGTCACTGCTGCGCCTGTCTTGGAAAAAAACCAGGGGCCCTGAAACCTTGCAATCCTGCTTGCTTCGATGCTCAGGATGAAAAACGCATTCAGGCACTGATCGCTGAAGACCATGAGGCACTCGGCAGCCCGCGTCAACTGGCACGGTTTCTCTGTGGCATCACTTCTCCCGCGACGACTCGCGCCAAACTTAGAAAGCATGGTCTGTTTGCATTCTACGACAGCTTTCCATTCAAGCAGGTGTTGCACTTTGTGAAAGCTCAAGTGACAGGGTGAATTGAAACTTGGGAATCGGGGGACAGGAATCGGGGGACTCAATACCTAATCTAATGTCAGCAATAGTCGGGGGCACTCAAAATTGAGTGTCCCTTTTTAAGTCCCTCGACTACGGACCCTTTCTGCAAGTGGTATAATAAATCTTTCCAAACCTTACATCGCAAGCGGGAGGCACCGATGACGACCAGAAAGATCAAACGTGTATCGACCAGCATGCCTACGATAGAAGGCGCCGGAGTCCACCTGCATCGAGCGTTCGGCAACAACGACGTACCGTTGTTTGACCCCTTCCTGCTCTTTGATGACTTTCGATCTGATACTCCGGAACATTATAAGAAGGGCTTCCCGTGGCACCCACACCGCGGCATAGAGACCATCACTTACATGCTTAAAGGGCATGCGGAACATGGTGACAGCCTGGGCAACGAGGGCAAAATCGGGAGTGACGATGTGCAGTGGATGACGGCCGGTAGCGGTATCATTCATCAGGAGATGCCGAAAGGGGACAGCGAAGGCAAGATGGAAGGCTTTCAGCTCTGGGCTAATCTGCGGGCAGCCGACAAGATGATGCACCCGCGCTACCGTGATATTAGTGCAGAGGAGATCCCAAGCGTGACCCTCGATGGCGGTGCTACGGTTAAGGTAATTTGTGGGCAAGTTGGCGACGTACGCGGACCGGTTGAAGACGTGAGGATCGAGCCGGAATACCTTGATGTGAAACTGCCTCCCAACACGGTTTTTGTCCATCCAACCCCGGAAGATCACACCGTGTTTGCCTATGTGCATGCCGGCAGTGGTCGATTTGATGAAATGTCTAACGATGAACTGGGTAACCAGTCACTGGTGCTTTTTGAACCGGGTGAGCAAGTTATGATTACCGCCGGTGACGAGGAACTGCGTTTTTTGCTGGTTGGCGGCAAGCCGTTGGGCGAGCCGGTCGCCTGGCGCGGGCCTATTGTGATGAATACTCAGGAAGAGTTGCAGCAAGCTTTTGAAGAATACAGGAACGACACCTTTATCAAACACGACTGAATAGCCGGGAGATCGGGGACACACACGGTATGTGTCCCCGATCTCCAATATTACTGTTTACTCTCGTTGCTCTTAGCTTGCGCAAACCCCATTTTCTCCATCATCGCCGTACAGTCGAATTCCTGCTCAC
>JAAXQF010000385.1 GCA_012974435.1 Desulfuromonadales bacterium
TTCAATTGCAAACAAGTTTCTTTGCAAAGATTCAGACCAGGCGCTCAAAACACCATCGTTGGTCAGGATGATCTTGGGTGCCCTGCCCTGCTTGAAAAGGAGAGACGCTGTCGGCAGCCTTTCGCCTGTACTTCCAGCCATCACGACAATCGCATCTGCTCGTACAAGAGGTTTTTCGAAAACCAAATAAGATTCGAGTGATAGAAAAAATATAATCAGTCCGAAGCTAATAAACGCTGATCCCAAAAATAAACAGTAAATAATTCGTCGCCACTTTCTCCTAACGGGAGGTCTCTTGTTTCGCATAAGTCGTTAACTCATCACTCTGTTAGGGCCTGGATGTTCAATATATATGCGATTAGTAGCAAGGCCAAGGACCAGCAAAGGTTATCACTCCCACAGCCGGAGATGTCCGGTAAGTCAATTTTCTATCTTTGTGGTGTCCAGACCGTATCTCTCTTCCCTACAACAAACCGGAACCATCCAACAGACTGTGCGGCAATTGTCAGAAGGAAAAACGCACACAACTTAGTAATTCGGCCATCAAGCCATCGCAAGAGACCAACCCCTCCCACGATGACAAATAAAACTTGGGATATACAAAAAAGGCCATAATAACCAGGTGATCCGGACAAAGACAGACTGATCAGCAGTGTGGCGACAAAGAAGAAGGGAACAAAAAATCTGATCACTTTATGTGACAGGAGGAATAGCGAAAACGATCCATAGACCTGTGGTTTCAAAAATTGGCGGCCTCTCCAGATTGCCCCCAGGGTTCGGTTGGTAATACGGACCTGGCGACGATATTCTTTCAATTCACCCTCAGATGGTGCCTCGAAGCAGAAGACATCGGGATCAAGCACCACCCTTTTCTGCTGAGCAACCACATTCAGCGGTATTACAAAATCGTTGATATCAAAATTGTTCAAGGGGCGATAGAGTTCTTTTCGAATCGCAAAGATCGCTCCATCGGCCCCGACGCATGAAGAGATTAAACTCTCACCATATTTGGTGATCTTTTCCAACCTGGCATAGTGCCCAGTCGACTCTCGTCCCCCGCCAGCAGCGCGGTACTTGGTCCAACCGGTCACTAACCCCACTGACTCATCGGCAAAGTTTCTGCTGATATTTTTTAGTGCCTCGACAGGAAACATCGAGTTGGCATCGGTAAAGACAATAATATCGCCTTTCACTTCAGGGACGACCCGATTCAGACATTCCGTCTTTCCTACCCGGTCGGTGAAAATTTGCAGTTTCACCCGTGGGTCATCAAAACCTTCAACGATTTCGTGGGATTTATCGGTTGAACCATCAGAGACAACGAGGATTTCCAGTTGTTCATGTGGATAATCGAGTTGCAGAGAGTTTGCAACCTTCTTCTCGATAACCTGCTCTTCGTTGTAGATTGAGATAATCAGGGTAACCGACGGATATATCTCTTGCTGCAGCCAGTTGGGCGGTTTCATCCTGCTCACCAACCACATTATTAGCGGAAAGATAAAGTAGGGGAAAAGAGCCAGAATCAAACAAAGAAAAAATAAGATCTGCATAGCGATAAACCGTCCTAGTTGTCTTCAATATAACGATTAAACCAGACCTGAAAAACCACCATTGACCAGATCAGAGTGTCGTGGATCTCCTTGCCGGAGAAGTGTTCATCCAAAACCATTCTTACGGTACCCGGATTGAGAAAACCGTGCCTGGCCAGGTTCTCCTCAGACAAGGTCTGCAGGACGAAAGGCTTGAGTTCCTTTTTCAACCAGCACGACATCGGACCAACAAACCCCTGCTTTCGGTGCTTAATTACCTCTTTCGGCAGGTACTTGCGGGATGCTTTTTTAAGAAGATATTTTTTCTGCAGCCATTTCAGCTTCATTTGGGCTGGTATGGTCCCGCAAAACTCCATGAATTTATGGTCTAGAAACGGCACCCTGACCTCCAGGGAATGGTGCATGCTCAATCTGTCTGTGACCGCCAGAATATCTTCCGGGAGGTAGTTTTTGATATCGGAATAGAGTGCGCGGTTAAGGGAATCTGGGCGATCCACAACATTTGTCGAGTTGAAATGCTCAAGAACCAATGCGCGACATGATTCAAAATGCGGGTTGAATCTCTGCGAATCGGCAAAAAAGACATCCTTGATGCGCGGGCTCAGCCGCGAAATATATTCGAAATATCGCTGATCCGGCGGTAAAGTAGCAGAACGCACGAAACGTTTCATATGATTGATGGTGTAATGTCCGTCTGCGCGTTCCGGCAACCCTTCGATAGCAGGCCGAATCACGCGCTCGCGCAACAGGGCTGGCAGTCGGTTATAGTGACCGCTCAGAACAAAACCTAGATGCCGTTCATAGCCGGAAAAGACCTCATCGCCACCCAGGCCGGATAAGGCAACCGTCACATTTTCCCGGGCCAGCTCGCAGACAAAGTAGGATGGGATGGTTGAATCATCGGCGAAGGGTTCATCGAAAGCGTCGACAATCTTCTCAATAAGTCCTTCGGCCTGAGGCAGCACCTCGAACTCGCGATGATTGGTAGCGTAACGCTGCGAAACCTGCCTGGCGTAGCCCCTTTCATCCAGATAACCTCCGGCATCTCCGCCGAAGCCCATACAAAAGGTATTCGCCGGTTCGGAAGAAGCTTGGCTCATCAATGCAACGATCAAACTCGAATCGATCCCGCCGCTCAAGAAAGCTCCCAGCGGCACCTCGCTCATCAGGCGGATATCGACTGCTTCGTGGAGCAAGGCCATAAAACCCTGCTCGAATTTGGCTTCAGATTTGTCATAATCAGGGACCATCTGCAGATCCCAATACTTGCGGATACTTAACTTGCTGTCTCGATAGGTAAGGGTGTGCCCCGGCAGCAGTTTACGAATTTTTTTATAGATCGTTAAACTGGCGGGGATATAGGAGAGGTTGAAATAACTGACCAGGGCGAAATCGTCTATTTCTCTGGAGAAGGATGAGTCCGCAAGAATAGCCTTCATCTCGGATGCGAAGTAGAAACGGCCTGCATCTTCCCCGTAAAAGAGGGGCTTAATCCCAAGCCGGTCGCGGCCCAGGAAAAGTACCCTTTCCTGCAAATTCCAGATAGCGAAGGCGAACATTCCACGCAATCTCTCGACACACGACTCTCCCCATTCTTCATAAGCATGCAGAACAACTTCAGAATCGCTCCGGGTTGAGAATCGATGCCCCCTGCTGAGAAGCTGTTCTTTCAGTTCGAGATGATTATAGATTTCGCCATTACAGATGATGCATTCTGAGCGATCCTCGTTGAAGATCGGCTGGTGGCCACCCTCCAGATCGACAATACTCAAGCGCCGATGTCCCAAAGCGACATGCTCATCCAGAAAATATCCGGCATCGTCAGGGCCACGATGAGCCAAAGTCTGTGTGGCGAACTCGAGGAACCCTTGTTCTATATGCGGGGCGACAACCCCAAAGATACCGCACATGCGAAGCCCCTATATCCGTTCAAGGTTCAGGATCTGGGAAATAGCTTCATCAAATGACAAGTTCTGATATCGCTTAGCATCAGGAACTATTTTGGGATCGCTCGAATACACGCCATCAACTTTAGTCCCCTTGAGAACTATATCTACGTTCATTTCTAAGCCACGTAATGCGGCAGCAGTATCAGTAGTGAAAAAGGGGTTCAGGTTAATAGCCTGGATCATTGATATTAGCTACAGAAGCAGCACCGGCTAACTCCGTGCCAGCAGCCGCGGTAATACG
>JAAXQF010000585.1 GCA_012974435.1 Desulfuromonadales bacterium
GCAATCCTGCTCGGCGACCGGGTGGCCCCGCAAAATGTCAGTGTAAGCAACGGTGTGATCGTTGCGAATTATGCCGACCGTAGACGGGACGAGCCAATGGCGGCCTCGCCCTCTGTCGGCAAGTCAAAATATCTGGTTCTTGAGCGTAATGTGTTAAAAAACAAAGCCCCCCTTACCGAGGGAGAAGAGGTTCTTGACGGTTGGGTAACCATCGGTCATGAAGTGCGATCGTTTGTACCGTGTTCGCAGGCAAGAGCGCTCTGGCTTCCGGGAAATTCACCGGCGTTGAATGAAGTTGTGGCAGCCTATCGAAAAGCACTCCCCGGTCCAATGCCGTACACACCGCTTTTCATGACCCTTTCCGGAAAGATTGCCGCGCCTATCTCCGACGGCTTTGGGGCGGATTACGAAGCGTCGTTTTTTACTACGCAGCTTGTTCGGGTGTTTCCACAAGGAAACTGCAAGAGCGATTTGATCTATGTGGATTCACCATTGCCGGGCTCACGTGTCGCATCACCCCTCAGAATCCGGGGGCATGCAAGGGGTAAATGGTTTTTCGAGGGGGATTTCCCCGTTATCCTTTCGGATGCAAACGGTAAATTTATCGCCCAAGGATATGCCACCGCAAAAAACGGTTGGATGACTGAAATGCTCGTACCATTTGAATCAGTGATTAAATTCAAACCACCGGGTTCCGGCAGTAAAGGCACCCTTGTTCTGAAAAAAGACAATCCAACCGGCCGGCCGGAATTTGACGATGCACTGGAAATACAGGTTTTTTTTAAATGATCGCGTCTCTGCTTGGGAAATCCGGGATGGTCGTGCGTTCATACGTCTCCTATCGTACCAAACGATACGTCTGTTGGTCAAAAAGAAAATTTACACACGGATCAAGTTCTGATACCCTAATGGCCGTGTGCCGGAAGTCCCCCGAAAAAATGACGGTATCTGCAGCGCAGGATGCCATCGTCTGCCGCCCGATACCAACACCGAACAGAGGACTGAGCCATGAACGAAACCCGTAAAAGCAAGCAGACATTCGCACCGGCCGACGGCGCCCAGCCCTACGTGCCCAACGTGAGCCCCCAGAAAGATGCATGGTACACGGCCTTTTTCATTGAAAATCACATAGACCACTTTGCCTTTCCCCAACACGTGGCAACTTCCGAGCAGATTCGGTTCATGGTCTACACCGAAGATGAGGAGCGATACTATCCGTGTTCCGACCGAATGTTTAAGGCCATCATGAGCCGAAACCAGCCCGATTTTCTTCAGAGAAAATACGGCGAGGTGCTGGACCGGGTTTTGAAGCTGATCCACCGAATGATCGACGATCCGTGGGAAAAAGATTATCTTGATGCACTGATCCGTATCAAGTTCGAACATGAGATACGCGACGAGATCATGATTCCGTCGCGACTGGAAAAGCGTTTGATCAATATATTTCTCAACCGAACCCAGATCGAAGACCCCTATTTCTGCGAAAAGGGGATGCGAAACCTTCGGGCCGGCGGCGCACTGCGTTCGACGGCCTGTCGAAACGCCCTGAACATGTTGGAGGTAGAAGACCTCGGCGGCACGCACCGAACGCTCACCGAAACCCGGGAGGTTCTCCGTTTCATCGAACTGAAACGGTTGCTTGCGTTGACGGTGGAAACATCGCTCTGGATCGACGATAACGCCGTCCTATTCACCGAATCAGATTACATTCGCCTTTTTAAGCGCCCGGTGACCGGCGACGGCGCCCAGGCCCTCTTCGATTTTTTGGGAATTCGTGGAAAGGAATCACCGGAAAATCCCGGTCTGGTCCCGAAAAAAATTCTGTGGCTGGGCGACGAATCCGGAGAGATCATGGTCGACCTGGTCATCATTCGGCTCCTTGCGCGCCTGGGGCACAAGATCATCGTCGGCTTCAAAGAGGGCGCGGTTTACACCAAGGTCGACCTCGACGACGCCCACAGCGACGAAACCCTGAACAGTGAACTCGATAAAGCCTATTTTATCCGGGAAAAGCACCTGGGGAAAAACGAACTCGTAGATATTCTTCGAAGCGACTACAATATTATCGTTATTTCCGACGGCACCCGGGAAAATGTCAACCTGCTATTGGCCTCCACTGCCTTTGCCCGCCTTTTCAAGGAGGTCGACGGCGTTATTTCCCGAGGACCCGACCAGAAGCGACGATTTTTTGGGAGCCACTTCCAGTTCACCCAGGACCTCTTCAATATTTCGGCCGGAGAGGACAACGCGGTCGTGGTCAGCTTCAAGCCCCGGCATCCGGCGGTGATCAAGTACACCTACAGCGAGCTGGAAGAAAAGGCCAAGGCGATTATCGAGGAAATGCGGGCCGCCAAGCAGAAAGGCATGACCGTTATGTTCTACAGCGGTATCATCGGATCGATTCCCGGAAGACTCCAGATGGCCAAAAAGATCATGTCCGTCTTGATCGATCACCTGAGACGGGAATATGCCCTGACCTTTATCATCAACCCTTCTGAGCACTTCGAAAAGGGAATGGATGCGGATGATCTCATGTACATGTGGGAAATTGTCCAGCGCAGCGGTTTCATCGACATCTGGCGGTTTCAGACCTACGAGGACATCGTTCAGGCCTTCCGAATTATGGAGAGCAAGGTCCCGCCGGAGTGGGTCGGAAAAGACGCCACATTCAGCACCGGATGCACCAAGGAGATGAAGATCGCTCTGGACGTCCAAAAGAAGCACCCGGAGATGCAGATTGCCGGTCCCGCCAAGGAAAAATTCATGCGGCGCAGCGAGTACGGTGTCGGGATGTTCTACGATCAGCGTCTGGCCGATATCTGCCAGGGGTAGTCGAATACCGACGATTTTAATTTTGGGATATGTTTTCGTTGACTTATAAATCTCGAGGCATTGTTGATATGACTGATGGCGAGCCTCAATTCTCTATAATTTATCAGCATTTTACCTGAATCCTTGGCCCCTCGAATCCTTGAATCCTTAGATAAAACAAACCGGTTATTTACCGGTATATTTTTTTGGTTTTTTCCCAAATACCCTTCCACAACGCCTTGATTTCCTCTATCCCCAACATGTATCCCGCCGACATAAGGATGACAACAAACACCAGACCGGTCAAAATCGAAACAGCGAGGCTTCCGCCAAATGTGGCTGAATCGAATCCCGACAGGACGGTTCCCTTGAAAAACTCCAGAAACAGGCCCAACGGTATGCTCAACAGGATCGTCCGCAGATAAAATCGATACACCCTGAGACAATCTTTATTTTCACTCTTTTTGTTCCAAAGAACGTATAGCACGGCGACCTGGAAAATGGCTGAAAGTGAAATTGCCAGGGCCACCCCTCCGGCACCCATCTTCAGCATTCCAACCGTGTAAACGGGAATGCTCAGAATCACCGCCGCGGTTCCGTACAATGCGGGAAAGAGGGTGTTCTGCACGGCATAATATCCCCGAACCACAATGGTCTGAGCAGCAAAAGCGAAAGCGCCGATCATCAAAAAAAACAGCACCTGGGACGTTAAGGCCGTTGCGGCGGCATCAAACCGGCCCCGCTGAAACAAGATGACAACCGTTTCCTGTCTGAGGGCTATAATCAATACGGAAAACGGAACCACCAGCGCCAGATATCGGAGGGTATCGTTGAGCAGCCGGTTCATTTCACCGATTTTATTCTCTGCCGCCAGACGCGCCATAAACGGAAACGATGCCATTCCCACGGCCTGGCCGAAGAA
>JAAXQF010000590.1 GCA_012974435.1 Desulfuromonadales bacterium
AGAACTTCTCCACACCTTCGGTGCACCGGGCGATGTCGCCGGCAGCTTCGCGCGCCCCAAAGCAGCAGCACTAAGCAGAGACGGCATGCTCTATATCGTAGATTCTGCCTTCAGTAATGTTCAGATTTTCGCTCCCGACGGCACCGTTCTCGGTAATTTTGGCGGAACAGATGGCACGATGGGGGGCTTATCGCTTCCCACAGCAATAGACATCAGCTACGATGCCGTCGCCACCTATCAGAAATTCGCTGCTCCAGGCTTTACTATAGAATACGTGGTTGCTGTCGCCTCGTCCTTTGCCCCCCCGCGCGTTAATATTTATGGTTTTGGTAAGATGGCCGGACTCGACTACAATTAGGCAGGAGACTCGATTGCTGTCGCGGGAAGTTCGCTGAACAGCCTCCCCGCTACAGCAATCGGGCATCCGTTGCGAGTACCCCGCTTCAGGAACAGAGCACTCACCTTCAGAAAAACACCGATCTCCCAACAAACAACCTGCAACTCCAAACCGGCAGAGAACAACAACCGCAAACAGCGCCCCATCATGCAGAACTTCTCCACACCTTCGGTGCACCGGGCGATGTCGCCGGCAGCTTCGCGCGCCCCAAAGCAGCAGCACTAAGCAGAGACGGCATGCTCTATATCGTCATTTCGATCCAGACCAGCCTCACGATCAAAAACACCATAGGCATAACTCAACTCAACCTGAAGCTTTGCATAATTAACTGCCGCCGACAAGGACCATGCAAGGCTGTCTTCTCTCAACACCTCATCCGACAAATATAAAACCCGAGACCGCAGCAAGGTGCGCCGCGAAGGATAGTATTCACCAATTAAGGTAAATGTTGCCAGCCTTGACTTGCCACTCAAATCAACCGCGGTACCAACTTCATACCCAATCTCTTCACTCACCGAAAAGAGCTTGCGCAACAGCCCCCCCCGCGACCAACCAGTATAAGCAGCATCTTGCCGAAATGTGATAAACTCCTCACCACGGTCGTTCGAAAAGGATGTCCGATTATAATCATATTCAATTTTGGCGGTGAAAGCCCTGCCCTGGTCATATCTTACATTGCCACTACTTATAAAATCCTGGCCAGAACGCAAATGCTTTCCAGCTTTATCATATAGCCCCTTCCCTGATTGCTTCGTCTCGGTATACGAAGTTAAAATAGAAGCTGAAATTGCTCGACGCCGATAATCCATGCGGTGATCAATACTAAGACTAGCAGAATCAGCATCCGACGAATTCAATAAGTCGTACGATATGCTTATTCGGTTGCCAAGGTTACCAGAAAGACGGCTGTCAACAAACACTGAGCCGAAAGCCCCAAAACCATCCGCTGCATCCGCTGCATCCGAATTAATTCGATCGAAAATTCCAGTCACAGCCTCACCCGAGGCATAGGAGACCCTGCCCTCAAAACCACCAATCACACCTGAACCTAAGGTATACTCAAGTCCGAATTCAAATTGCTGTTCCACGGCATTGCCCTCAAGCCCCTTCTCAGTAGTTCCCTCAAACACAGCAACAGAGTATTCCCCGACCAGCTGAGCAGCCTGCCGGTACTGCGGGTTTGTAGAAAACTCAAATTGTCCACGGCCAGCTGAGCCCTTGCCACGAGTACCATTCTTGACCTCCACAGACAATGTTGGCCTAACCACATAGCGTGACCGACGGAAAGCCTCCACCTGAGCCGAAAAGTAAACACCATCCTTATAATCGTCACCATTCTGGGCCAAAAGATCTTTCCTAAACCTGTCTCCAACTAACTGAAAACGCCAGGCTGTGCTCTGGTTAAATTCGCCGTGGAAAAAAAGTGGGATCGTAAGCGACTTATCAATGTCCGTGGAAGAAGTATAACGATTAAAACTGGTATAACTTGCCGCCTGCCACTTTGTTCTCTCGGCCCGAGTAAACAGATTCAAACGGTAAGAATTAGAATTCAGCACCTCATTAGCTTCTGTGTATTCCGTATAAGAAAGATCGGTGGATACCCGTATCCAGTTTGTCAGGTTCACCCATTCACGCTGGCTACGGGTATTTATGGTGCCGAGCAAAAAAGATCGTTCAGCGTAATTAACATTGGGATTTATCCGATCCTCGTGCTTGAAAACCCGATAATGGAACCAGTTTTTCTTCTTATTGATTGAGATAAATGCCAGATTACTATCTTTATAGTCTCTAGGATTAGGCCCCTTAACATCATGAACATCCTCCTGACGGTAATCAATTAGCAGTCGGGGCAACGATGACAAGACTTCTCGATACTGGCCAGCATAATAAGAACCAGTAACCCCACCCTCGAAAGTCACTCCGGTGGTAACATGTGAACCATTACTCAGGCCGGTAACCGAATAAGATTCCATCCCATTGATTTCTCCCACAGAGCCAGTCTCAAGTGTCGTCTGTTGCATATCGTGAGAAAAAGCGTTTAAACGGAAGGGCAGGCCTCCTGGATCCAACACGAGATTTCCACGGTACAGGATCTTATCGAGGGGGTTATCAATCGAAACCGACTCTCCCATATCAACTTCTGCATCAACCCAGTTCCATTCATAGCCGAGCGCCAAGTCATATCTCCCGATGCGATGAGAGCCGAGCTTTCCTGCGGTTTCATATAGAACAGAGTACTGTTGAGTAGCGTGAGCGGAATCAACAACCCGCACGCCACCCTCCTCGGCAGTAAATGCTCCGTAGCGTAATTCCGCACGACCGGAAAGACGTCCCTGACCAGCCTGCCCCACACCTGAAAACAGGGTCGAGAAGATGAAGACAGAGAATATTATGAAGAAAAACCTGCTTGGCATTCAGCAACCTTAAGTTCTAGCAGAAACCTGTTTCACACTAAGATATTCGCCCCCCCCGGATAGGTATTTATGCAATATATGTGCCCTACCTATACGCCCAGCAGCGGGCCCAAACCTGAACCTTCCCAGTCCACCCATAGCCATATGGCTAATCGTCGCGCCGTATCACTACAAAACCTCAGCAAAGCCCCCCAACCATGGGAAATCAAAGAGTTAATACGCCTACCCGCACACTGCGCAAATACACAGTCCCGCCATGGAGACCAGCTCCATGAAAGCAGGTAAATCACGCAAAAATCAGCCCAAAAAGCTCAAGGACAAATCCATTCATTGCCTAAGTACAGTCACCTTTTTACAAGCGCAGACACAAAGAGGCCAGTCTCCAAATCGAAGACTGGCCTCTCAAAATCCACAGGCGTTTTTCTATATTTTCAGATCACTACTTATTGTGACAAAGCTGGCATAACGACATGCGTCCCGACAATCCGTTACTGAACAGATATGGCGACTTGCCGCCATGAGGATTATGGCAGCCAACGCAGGAGAGCTCACCCTCTCTGCTGGGGTCGGGAACCCCACTTAGCGGGTGCGGATTGCCGCTAACCCCCCTGTTCACATGGGTCCCATCGTCTATCTCTTCGTGACACCCAAGACAAAGCTGATTGACAGGTAGCAACAATTGAGCAGGGTTATCTGAAGCGTGGGTATCGTGACAAAGAGTACAAAGACCAACGGCTACCGGTCCGTGAACAAATTTAACCTCACTGGTCTCTTTTGCCATATCATCATGGCATTCATTACACAGATCAGAATTCCGACTGCTCGGCTCATATCGCACCGGGCTGCTCTTGGCATCGTGACAGTAGGCACACTGCCACGCGCCTGCTGGCCCATGAACGTTCTCAGGCTCAAGCATGCGCGCATGACAACTGGCGCAGGGGTTGTCAGCACCCACCAACTGCAACTGGGCCTGAGTCGGTTTCATATTGTGACAGGCGACACATTGAGCCTCCTGCGCTGGCGTGTGCATGACAAAACGCTTGTAGTCTGCTGGTGGTGCGGCGACAGGATCATCCTGAAAGAAAAAAACCGCTTGCTTCTCGGCGACCAACTTGCCACCCTTATAGGCCTCGACCTTAACCGTATTTTCACCAGCATCCCAGTTAGGCTGGACGATGAGCTTATCGCCGAAGGCCGCCCTATAATCGTCGGCGGAGATATCGAGTAGATCGCTCTTCTCACCACCGATCTCAAGGGTCAGGCCATCGATATCGGCACCAGCCCTGACAATGAGATAATCGGAACGGGTGACGTAGGTGCCATCGGCCGGATAAAAGATATCGAGCGCGAAAGCTGGCGAGACCGACAGAAACAGGATGAACAGTAATAAAATTCGCTTGGTCATGGGATAACTCCTG
>JAAXQF010000438.1 GCA_012974435.1 Desulfuromonadales bacterium
AAACATCTCCCTGCCCAACACCGAAAAGCCCCGGATGGGGAGACTGTCAACCCACTAACTCAACAGGGGCAATTCTCCAGTTTCGACTGAGGCAAAACACAATTTTTAGCTCAGGATTAAACAGTAATTTTCAAGTATTCAGAATTCAAATGATGAATACTTAATGGGAAGTGAATCATGTCAGATCCGGTTATTACTCCAGCAGTTATGTATAAAGCTCTAATCCCAATATCTAAAATGTTGTTGCCAAAAGCTCGGCGGTTGTATGCGGAACGTCAAGCTGCAAGTGGGAATACATCTCATGCAAAAAGTATGTTGGATGAAGAACTTTCTGGTTCAATGCGCCGATTGATCGGAATAGAGGACAACGAACCCTGGTGGGGGAAAATCATCGCTTCGGCTGGCCACGCATATGTCGAACCTGAACTTTTTAAAGGACAGAGCATTAAGTCTTGGCTAAAAGACTGGCAGGTACAGAGCGATCTCAAGGCCCTTGCATGTGATCGACTGGTCAAAACTGATGCTGATGACAATTCGGAACTTCTGGCGAGGCTAGCCCTATCTTATTCAGAAGCGACCGGCGAACGTATTGAATATGCTGCGGCCCCTATAGATATTGTCTGCAACGTGCTCATAAGCGGAACCTTTTCATCTTTATCTCATGATAGTCGCGTGCTTGTCGCCGTGCAAAAGAGATTATCTGAGAATACAAATGCTAATATCGATTCCCTTCGCTTAGATAAGATTCAGGAATATTTAGCGACAACAACTGACCCGCATCACACGGATAAATGCAAAGAGATATTGTCTCAGATTATTCGCCGTCGGGGCCTTCCAGGGATCGACTCTCCACATGAAATAGCACAATTAGCAGATCGTATTCTTCCAGATGGTGATCTTTGCTGTGCAGATAAGCCCAGCAAAATAAAAGTTTTTTATTGGGCTGCACGAATCTGCCTAAGTTGTGACGAAAAAACTGAGGAAGGTGACGACTATTATCTAAAGCTACTCGAAGTGGATAGCCAATGTGACGTAACTATTCTTGACGCATGGAAACTGCACAATTCTGGAGACACACCTAGTGCGTTAAGGTTGTTACGCGATGGTGATTCGGCTGATATTAGATCTAACCTTCTAACGTTACTATCGTTGGACATTGGACTGCGACTAGGGCTTGACTGGTATGACAGTTGTCAACCATGCGACTCATCGTTCCTTAATGGTTATGGATGGCGCAATCTTGCGGTCATGTTGGCATCAGATAACCGTTGGGAGGAGGCCGCCAAGGTTCTCGCAGAAGTTGAGGAGGTTCATCGCGAGGAATGCCCTGACCTTACGTATAGCGAAGGGATTATCAACGCTACCCTATTGCTGCCGATGGAAATGCGTGAAGGCGCGCTCGAATGCCGCTCTTTTGGAGTAAAGGAGTTCATGCTCGAAGGTACAATTCCTGATGCCTATAGAAAGAGAGCTATCTGGGCCTGTGAGCGTGCGGAGGAAGAATTAAGGGGGCTTGGTGCTTGTGAGCGAGCAGATTATATGCAATTTCGGCGCACTTGGCTTCTTCTGACAAATATTGATACTCGTATAGATGGGATCAAGATTTTTGAAGAGGCAATTCTTGATCCTGATAAAGCGTCGGATTACATAATCCTTGCAAATGAATTCGAAATTGAATTTGATCCAGTCCCCCTAGAAAAGCTCATCCGCCATCGTCAATTAATCGGAGGACTCGAGTATCGAGATTTGTCTCTGAAGCTTCATCTACTCAAATACCGGGGGGATAGGTCCAAGTTGATCGAGTTCCTTGAAAGCGAGGAGGTCCTGTTTAAGGGCAAAGTTATTGACCCAGCAGGCTGGGCCCATACTCTGATAATAGAACTTGTAGAAGATGGCCGTTTTGATAGGGCAGAGACTGTTCTAAACGAGAGTAAAGAAGTCCTTTCCGATGACTTTAATCGTCTGGCTGACAGAATTCGATTAAGTAGAGGTCAAGACATAGGCGAATCGTTGATTCAGCGTTGTGAGAGCAACCCAAGTGATATCGATTTGTTCAACTTATGTCTGGATCTTTCCAATAAAGGCGATATTCGTTCTCTAAGACATTTTGCCCTTAAGTTTTTCCACTCGCTGCGGAATACAGTAAATGCCCTGCGGGTTGCTGATTGCCAGCAGCAGCTTGGGGAAGATCAGAATTTATTAGATTTTCTGGATAGCTGCCCTGACCTTCTCGAGAATAATTTGGATCTTCTTTCTCATAAAGCGTGGGCACTTTATCACACAGGGCTGGTACTTGAGGCCATGCCTCTTGTTCAAAGGCTTTGTCGAGAGAGGAACAACGCAAATGATATGGCCCTTGAGGTCAACATCGCACTATTTTCAGGGGATTGGGGACAATTTCCCACCATCATTGCCAGAGAGGTAAAACTAGCCGAGGGACGTGGTGCTCATGCCCTTATTCAGTTGGCTGCAATAGTCGCAGATGCCGACAGTGAAAGAGCAATTTCATTGGTTCAAATGGCAGCAGAAAAAGCACCGGACGACGTTAAGGTGCTCATGTCCGCGTACACGCTGGCAACAAGTATTGGAAGAGAAGATATTTGTAGACCATGGCTTGCTCGGGCGACAGAGTTGAGTACACATGAGGGACCTATTCAGCAGTGCAACATGCGGCAAGCTGCGGATATGATGATCAAGGCCCGTGAAAGATCGAATCATGTTTGGGAACTTCTAGTTAAGGCTAAAATTCCACTTCATTTTGCCCTTGAGACTAGTAGTAAGCCACTTTCAAGCATACTTATTGGCCAAGCTCGACATAACTATCGGGAAACAGATGGACGTAGACGCTCTCTTATTCCGATCAGGCACGGTAGCCTTGAATCAGTCAATATGTCAGCTATTCGGACTGCAGCAATGGACATTAGTGCATTGATCCTTGTTGAAAGTTTAGATCTGTTGGCAATAATTTTTGGGCGATTTGAGACAATAAATGTGTCATGGAGTGTCTTTAGTGTTCTTCTCGGGGAAGTCCGGAAATGTAAGTTTCATCAGCCTAGTCAGATAGACAAGGCCAAACGTTTACTCTCCTTCATCGGGGGGAGTGAGATGAGACTTCGCCCGTTGAATGAAAAAGTTCTGCCTCCGAGATGGCTTATAGATGAAGTGGGTCAAGATAGGGGCGAATTAATGGAGGCTGCACGTTTGGCGGGAGGAAAGGTTGTTATTCCATTCCCAATCATTCAGGCTGGCTCTCTCGAAGGTGGGATCGCTGATCTCCGTGAATATGCAGATCTTATTCTGTCTACGCGCCAATGTGTCGCCTTGATGCAAAGAGAATCGATTCTGTCCCAACGTGAAGCTAGGGAAGCTTATTCTTATCTAGATTTTGCCGATCAAGATCAGACTACCGATCAAGATCAGACTACCGATCAAGATCAGACTACCGATCAAGATCAGGGTATCTCTGGCACTTTATATTTTGATGATCTTGCTCTCAATTATCTGGATACTGCTGGTGTCCTACTGAGTATTTTAGGCTCAGAATATGATTGTTTATTACATCAATCCACAATCCATTATGCTCAGTCTCTGGTGGCCAATGAAAATGAAGGTGAGGCTACCTTAGTTATTCTTGATCGTTTACGGAAGCGTCTGAGACTGTCTCTTATACAC
This sequence comes from Desulfuromonadales bacterium, assembly GCA_012974435.1. GTDB lineage: Bacteria > Desulfobacterota > Desulfuromonadia > Desulfuromonadales > BM103 > M0040. The sequence continues at coordinate 3,673 of JAAXQF010000438.1, forward strand.
ATCT
>JAAXQF010000589.1 GCA_012974435.1 Desulfuromonadales bacterium
AGATGTGTATAAGAGACAGATATTTTGGTCGACACAATCACTGGCTGGTGGCGCGTATATCTATGAGATGGCTAATACAACGGATATCGGCACGGCCGGAGCAGGTTTGGCTGCAAAAGCTCAGGATGCAAGTGTGGTTTTTAACAATCCAGCCGGTATGACGCGCATTCATCAACCCGAGATTCAGGCAGGTGGCACGCTGCTATATCTCAAAGGCCCTTTCCATTCAGGTTCGGGTACGACAATAACCGGAGGTGACAGCAACACCTCGGAATTTTTTGCCGGGGGTAATTTTTCTTATGTTCACCCTTTAGACAATGACTTTACCGTTGGCCTAAGTTTCCAGAACTTCTTTGGGCTGACACTTGACTGGGATCACAAGTGGAAGGGAAGATATTCCACGCATGAGGAGTGGCTTATTGCGCCGCAACTTCAACCCACTATTGCTTACAAGGTTAATGACACGCTTTCTGTCGGTGCAGGCGCCGCCCTAACCTATGGTTATCTGAAATCAAAACTGGCTGTCGATAACCCGGTAGCCGGAACAGATGGCAAGGCAGAAATTGAAGATACTGACACGGCTGTTCAGGGTAACTTTGGTGTGATGATCGAACCAACCAAAGATACCCGTATCGGCATCCGTTATCTGACAGAAACCAAACTTGAATTTGATGACAAGATTTCAACTTCAGGAGTCGGCCCTATCGGAGAAGCTGTTCTTGATGACCTGGGGGCAATTGATTTAGGGCTTTATATGCCGCAGGCAATCAATGTCAGTATTTTTCACCAGGTTAACAGTGATTGGGCTTTGCTAGGTAGTCTCGGCTGGGAAGACTGGTCGCGGTTTGGTAAGGTCGAGGTGGGCCTTGATCATCTTGGTAATACTACCACCGAAAATTACCACGCAAAAGATTCCTACCATTTTGGTATAGCAACGCAGTATCAATATGATCCCGAGCTCATGCTGTCAGCTGGTTTCTCTTTCGATAGCGAGATGTTTTCGGATAAGAACCGCCCTATCGCTTTCCCCATGGGTGATATGTACCGCTATGGTGTCGGTTTTGAAAAATCAGTCGAGAAAGACTTCACATTTGGTGGGGGCCTGGATCTTATTTGGGAGGGTGATGTGCCTGTAAAGGATTACAATGAAGCAGCAGGTGACTTAGTAGATAGCGAATACACAGATGTCTATTTTGTTTTCGCCACTCTCTATGGAGTCTGGAAATTTTAGATTTTTTCACGAGATTTAAGGCAATAGATAGTTTTTTTAGAGTTTCAAATCGGATGGAAGTAACAATGAAAAACGAAATGAGAAAATTACTGTTTACCACAGTCATACTGGGATTGATGAGCGGCGGGGTTCTGGCACACGAGCAGCAATATGACAACACCAAGGAACCGCACGAGGCGCCGCATAAAGCCGCCCCCCCGACAGGCGGCCATACAAGCCTCGCCGAGGCCGCCACCAACCCGGTCGCTAACCTGATCCAGTTTCAGATACAGAATAACTACAACTCGAGTAGCTACAATGCGGGCGGTGACTCCAACGCCTTCATCCTCCAACCAGTGATTCCCATTAAATTACCCTCGGAGGCGGTGCCCTTGTTAGTGACCAGGACAACCTTGTCGTTTATCAACACCCCCGACTTTGATGGCGGCGTTGGTAACAAGGAAGGCTTCGGCGATCTCGTCGCACAGGGTTATTTCATACCGAAGCTCGAAACGGAAAAAGTGATGGTAGGCATCGGATATAACCTGACAGTTCCTACCGCTGGATCCAATGAATTCACCGGCAGTGGCAAGTGGTCGTTAGGTCCGACCGCGCTTTTTATCAACATGCAAACGCCGACCTGGCAGTGGGGTTTGGTATCTTACGGGAGTTGGTCTTTCGCCGACAATGATACTGGCCAGGATACTCATCGCTCCCATGTAAGCAACATCAGCGTCCAGCCTATCCTCACCAAGCACTTTGACGGAGGCTGGTACGCGGGCGTTCCGGATGTTCCGAATACCTACGACTTCAACGCCAATGAGTGGACGACGGCATTAGGCGCCAAGGTCGGAAGAGTCACCAAGTTTGGCAGTCAGCCGGTCAATCTGTTTGGCCAGATTGTTTACAATACTAACGACGACACTGACGTGGTCGCACCAGAGTGGTCATACAAGGTTAATTTGACCTATTTATTCCCGGGATAGCGAAGCAATGACCAGCAAACCAGATAGCCTGGACAGGAACAAGACAGGCGTATTAACGTTTTTAGTAAGGAAGATCGCCACGCTATGCTTCGCGGCTCTAATGTTTGTCGTTACACCTGTCCTTGCGGATGCGAAGAAGGACGCTGCGAAAGCCCAGGAAGAACTTGCCTATGCGCTTGGCGTCCAAGCCTATCTCTTCGGTCAACAACGGGCGCTGAGTCTACAAACAAAATCAATATCAAGTATCTCATCGGTCGGTCATGAGAATAGTTTATAACCAATAAAGGAGAAGCTTACATGTTCAGTTTTAAAGGTATTACAGGCGCAGCCCGCCTGCTGCTAGGCGCAGTCGCCATGGCGGCGTTTGTCAACCCTGTGATGGCGGCGCAGAAACCCAATATCCTCGTCATCATGACGGACGATGTCGGCGTGTGGAACGTCAGTGCGTATCACCGCGGCATGATGGGCGGAAGCACGCCCAACATCGACCGCATCGCCAACGAAGGCGCGCTGTTCACCGACTACTATTCCCAGCAATCATGCACCGCCGGCCGGGCCGCGTTCATTCTGGGGCAGACACCGTTTCGCACCGGTCTGTCGAAGGTCGGCATGCCCGCCGCCAAACAGGGTCTGCAGGATTCAGATCCCACGATCGCCGAGTTGCTCAAGCCGCAGGGCTACGCCACCGCGCAGATCGGCAAGAACCATCTCGGTGACCGCAACGAATACTTGCCCACCGTGCACGGTTTCGACGAGTTCTACGGCCTCCTCTACCACCTCAACGCCATGGAGGAGCCCTACGAAGACGACTACCCGAAGACTGCCGCTTTTCACGAGAAGTTCGGTCCTCGCAACATGGTTGACACCAGAGCCACCAGCAAGGACGACTCCACAACCGATCCGCGCTGGGGCAAGGTAGGCAAGCAGACGATCAAAGATGGCGGCCCGCTCCCTCCGGGCCCGGGTCTGGACAAGAACGCCAAGTTCGACATGACCAATGTCGACGACGAGCTGGTGCGGCGCTCCAATGACTTCATGGAACGCTCGGTCAAGGCCGGCAAGCCGTTCTTCCTCTGGCACAACACTACGCGCACGCATGTCTGGACGCATCTGGCTCCCAAGTGGCAGGGCAAAAGCGGCTTTGGCATGTATGCCGATGCCATGATGGACCTTGATGACAAGGTCGGCAAACTGCTTAAGAAGGTGGACGATCTCGGTATTGCCGATAATACCATCGTCCTGTTCACCAGCGATAACGGCGCTGAGGTCTTCACCTGGCCTGACGGCGGCAATACTCCCTTCCGGGGTGAGAAAGGGACCACGTACGAAGGCGGCTTCCGCGCGCCGATGCTCGTGAAATGGCCTGGAACCATCAAGCCCGGCACCATCTATAATGACATCATGTCCGCCGAGGACTGGATGCCGACCCTAGTGGCTGCCGCCGGTGACCCGAAGGTGAAAGAGAAGNCCCCTGGAAAATCAGCTTCAAGACGATCGAGGGCAACCTGTTCACCGGCCATGAAGCATCCACCAACGTGCCGATCATGACCAACCTGCGCGCCGACCCGTGGGAGCGCTATCAGACAGAATCGATGATGTACGGCAAATGGTGGGGCGAGAAGCTGTGGACGGTCGTTCCCGCGGGCCTTGTCACCGCGCAGTATCTCCAGACGTTCAAAGACTATCCACCCAGCCAGAAAGTCGGTTCGTTTGGCGTCGATCAGCTGATGAAGAACCTCGACGATTTTCTAAGCGCGATGCGCCAGTAGAGAGGCTGGAGAACGCACCAGGGAAGTCACATCACCAATCTGCACGGGCGCCCCTCTCGGGGCACCCGTGCAGATTGTGGCTCTCCGTCAGCAATGGTCATCGAGAGTGAGAATCATGAGAATTCCGAATCAGGCGAAATCTGGTTTCTTGGTCTCTGGGTTCATCGGAATCTTCGCACTATTTCTCTCTTCCGTTTCATACGCTGCCGACCCGCTTCCCTCGTGGAACGACGGGCCGGCGAAGAAGGCGATCCTGGAGTTCGTTGCAGCGGTAGCAAACGAGAACGGCAAGGACTACGTCGAGCCGGCCGAGCGTATCGCCGTCTTCGACCACGACGGCACGCTGTGGGTGGAATATCCGATGTATACGCAGATCCTCTTCGCGTTCGAGCGCGTGAAGGAGCTGGCGCCACAGCATCCTGAGTGGAAGACCACGCAGCCGTTCAAAGCGCTGCTCGAAGGCGACATGAAGACCGTCGGCGCATCGGGAATGAAGGGCCTGATGGAGATCGTCGTGGCGACGCATTCCGGCATGACTGCCGCGGAGTTTGAAATGGAGGCGTCCCGCTGGTTGGCAACCACGAAGCACCCCAAGTTCGACCGCCTCTACAGCGAATGTATCTACCAACCCCAGCTTGAACTGCTCGCCTACTTACGGGCCAATGGTTTCAAGACATTCATTGTTTCCGGGGGTGGCATCCAGTTCATGAGACCCATCAGCGAGAAGAACTACGGGATTCCGCCGGAGCAAGTCGTGGGCTCCAGCGCCGTTACCGAATTCCAGATCAAAAACGGGAAATCGGTACTCGTCCGCCAGCCGAAAATCGCTTTTGTCAACGACAAGGCGGGCAAGCCGGTGGGTATCTATGAGCACATCGGTCGCCGTCCGATCCTGGCATTCGGCAATTCGGATTCCGACATGCAGATGATCGAATTCACGATGGCGGGCGAAGATCGACGCCTGGGGCTCTTCGTTCACCACACCGATGCCGAGCGCGAGTACGCCTACGATCGCAAGAGCCACGTGGGAACGCTCGACAAAGTGCTCGACATGGCAACCGAGAATGGCTGGATCGTCGTGGACCTGTCTCTTATACACATCTGACGCTGCCGACG
>JAAXQF010000082.1 GCA_012974435.1 Desulfuromonadales bacterium
CGGCTCAAAATCAACAGGCTGCGGAAGAAAAGGTCAAACAGGAGATTCGTCTATCCCCGCGCTTCCCCTCATTCGACGCGACACTACAGGCTTCTGATCTGGCGATGCTTGAACAACTCGCCGAGCAACTTAAGTCACAGAAGTTTGCCAGGGTTGACGTGGTCGGGCATAGCGACAATTTGCCGATCGTCGAACGAAGTCGACATATCTTTGCCGACAATCTCGCCCTCTCCGAGGCTCGAGCTCGCAGTGTAGTCGAATACTTGCAAAATCAGCTTGGAGTCCCACCTGAAATCATCAACTTGCGTGGTCTTGGCGACAGCATGCCTACGGCTGACAATTCAACTGAAGCCGGTAGAGCACTCAACCGCCGCGTTGAAATTTCTCTGGTCACCGAGCCAGTTAATACAACAGGCCAGCAGGGGCTTGCAAAGGACTCGGATGCAGTACAGCGCAAGGAGATAACGGGACTAAACCCTGCCGAAAGCGACATTGTCGCCACTAACTAAATTTAATTTCTAGCTCATTAAGAGCGGCGCAAGCCGCTCTTTTCTTTTGAGGTCAGAATGATTATTGAAGAATTAACCTCTCAGGACTTTCTGGAGGGCCTGACGAAAACCCAGACGGTATTGATCCCGGTCGGTGCTACAGAAGGGCATGGTGCGCATCTTCCACTGGGGACGGACAGTTTTCAAGCCATTGACGTTTGTCATCGCCTTGCCGAACGTCGCGCCGTTTTCGTCGCCCCGCCGATTCTTTACGGTGTCTGCCGCTCGACATCTCAGCATCACGGCACCTTGAGTCTTCGCACGGAGACACTAAAGAGTCTGCTGATTGATATTGTTGAAGCTCTCTACCGCCAAGGCTTGCGTAATTTCGTTGTCCTCTCAGGTCATGCCGGCGGGACTCATAACGCAACACTGCTGGACGCCGGTGAATGTTTGATGCCTTTACTTCCCGAAGCTAAAATCGCTGTGGTCACCGAGTATGATCTGGCTGCAGAGGAGGGGAAGGGGTTGATTGAAACAGTTGGAGATTCTCATGCTGGCGAAATAGAAGCTTCAAGAATGCTCTCCACAAGGCCTCACCTGGTGAAAGAAGGAGCAGTTGAGGCTTATCCTACCTTTCCTAAACATATTTTGGTTCGCAACAAACTACATTATTGGCCAAGCGGTGTTTGGGGAGATCCGAGTAAGGCGAGCGCAGAGAAGGGCAGTGAGATTGAAGAAATCGTTGTGGATGCTTTAGAGCGGTTGGTCGTTGAATTGGAAGAATTTGTTGAGCCTGACGGCTGTTAATTTCAGAGACACAAGATGGATGCCATTTTGTCTTTGAAATTACTTACGGTTTAATCACTGCGTTCAGTGCCTTGAGAAGCTTAACAATGTCCACATTGTGGACTCCCGCACCATGCTCAACCTCCTCGTAATCAGCGATCTGGCATTCCATGCAATCCAGACCAAAAGAGCGAAAAACCTCTATTGTCTGAGGATAACTGGAGATAATGTCGGAAATGATCATTTCACGTGTAATCATGCAACCTCCTCAAGTTTTCAGTTTCTTCCAGCCACCAGCCTCCAGTCCCCAGCCTCCGCCTTTAACTAAACTTCTCTGCCAAAGCTTTCATGACAACTGGCGGGACCAGGCTCTCAACAGGACCTTTCAGGCTGGCGACCTCTTTGACAATCGATGAACTGAGGTATCCGTATGGTACAGATGTCATCATAAAGACTGTTTCCACTTCACTTTTCAGGTTGTGATTCATCTGGGCGATCTGGAATTCGTATTCGAAGTCAGACACGGCTCGCAAGCCTCGCAGGATCACTTTAGCCCCGGTGGAAACCACATAATCAACCAACAGTCCTTCAAAGGTATCTACTTTGACGCGTGGATTGTCACCAAGCGCCTCCCTGATGTGACTGATGCGTTCTTCGGTGGAGAAGAGCCCCTTTTTACCCGAATTAGGGGCTACGGCAATAATGATCTCATCGAAGACTTCCAGGCCTCGTTCTATTATGTCGAGGTGGCCGTAAGTAATCGGGTCAAAAGAGCCTGGATATACGGCTATTTTTTTATTCATTTCAATCCCTCAGGTTTATGAGCATAAAAGTTTATCATAATAGTGCCGTAACGGCGTTGATCGATTCGTTGGAGGTTGCCGACGCTCTCCGGCAAGACTTCTTTGACACCCGTCTCAGCGCAAATGATGCCGTCATCGCTGAGGATACCTTGACTCTCTGTCTCTAACAATGCCTGCTCTGCCAACCCTTGAGAGTAGGGGGGGTCGAGAAAAATCAAGTCAAAAGAACCTGCAGTGAATTTGTGTAGACAGTGCAGCGCGTCCTTGATGAGCAAAGTTGTCTTTTCTTCCAATTTGCAGAGACTCAGATTCTTTCGAATAACCAATTCTGCCGCACGGTCCTTTTCGACCAGACATGCGGAGGCAGCACCGCGACTGAGAGCTTCTATTGCCAAGGCCCCCGAGCCTGCGAAGAGGTCCAGGACTTTAATGCCAGAAAAACTTCCTAATTTACTCTGCAGAATGCTGAAAAGGGCTTCACGCACCCGGTCTGGTGTAGGGCGTACATCACGGCCTTCGAACATCGTTAATCGTCGGCCGCGTGAAGTTCCGGCAATAACCCTCATGGAGACTCCTCTGCGAAAGCCACTAAGATAGCGTAAACTATGAAAAGGACTAGCACAATCATGTCACATGGTCAAGTTAAGTAAGGCGTAATCGGTCTTGACAGATGGACGGTTGCATGGCTTAAATGAGTTCTGATTCAGCGATGGATCAACAACTGGAGGATTGAATGGAAAGACCGGACCTGGCAGGTTATGCCGCGCAAAGTGAAACTTCACTCGGACGAAGATATCCAGAGGTCTATAAGGATGATCGGCCGGCTTTTGAACGCGACCGTGATCGCATCATCCACTGTGCGGCCTTCAGGCGCCTCGAATATAAAACTCAGGTTTTTGTTAACCATGAAGGGGATTATTACCGTACTCGCCTGACTCATTCATTGGAAGTCGCCCAGATAGGCCGAGGGATTGCCCGGCGCTTGAAGCTCAATGAAGACCTGGTGGAGACCCTTGCCCTGGCTCATGACCTTGGTCATACACCTTTCGGCCATACCGGAGAAGATGTATTGAATCGCCTGATGTCTCCCTATGGTGGCTTTGAACACAACCGTCAGTCGTTACGGGTCGTCGAGAACCTTGAAGAGCGTTATCCTGATTTTAACGGTTTAAATCTGAGCTGGGAAGCTCGCGAAGGGATCATCAAGCACTCTTCTGACTATGATCTCCCCGATGGTTCGGGGTATGAGGAGTACCGACCGGATTTAAGGCCCACACTTGAAGCCCAGATTATCGACCTTGCCGACGAAATTGCTTACAACAATCACGACATTGATGATGGACTCAAGGCGCGTTACCTGAAGCCTGAGGCCTTGATAAAGATTGATATCTGGGCTGACACCTATGCCAAGGTGAAGGAGAAATATCCGTCTCTACCTGAAGATCGTCAGATCCTGCAAACGATCAGTCATTTGATCGGCTACCTGATTATGGATCTTGTCGATCAGACCAGGGTTAACATTTTGGAGGCGGGGATAAGCACTCAGGAGGCGGTCCGTACGCATTCTGTCAATCTGGTGATGTTTAGCAGCGAGACAGCGGCGCGTAACCGCGAATTGAAAAGGTTCCTATATACAAACCTCTACAGACATTACAAGGTGGAACGGATGCGCATCAAGGCGGAGCGCTTCCTGACCATGCTTTTTGAGAACTACCTGCAGAACCCGACACTTTTGCCGTCGAGCTACCAGGAAAAGTATGAGCAGTATGGACGGGAGCGGGTTGTCTGTGATTATATCGCCGGCATGACCGATCGTTATGCTCTGGACGAATACAAACGTCTCTTTGATCCTTACGAAAGGGTCTGAGTCAACGATCAGGCTTTGGGTAGGTTAATGGTTTTGTCTTCGTTCTGGCGATAGAGAAGGAAGTTTTTACCGATCACCTGCACAACCGCTGCGCCTGTTTCTGCGGCGAGCTCTGCAGCGACAATCTTGCGATCCTCCAGGCAGCCTTCCTGGATCTTTACTTTGATCAGTTCGTGAGCCTCAAGAGCTTCGTTCGTCGCCTTAACGACTTCTTCGTTGAGGTGGTGCTTGCCGACCATGACAAAGGGCTTCAGGCCGTGACCGAGACCGCGCAAAAAGCGGTTTTGTTTGCCGGTGAGTTGAATTGCTGCTGCTGTTTCTGACATCTGTTTGTTCCTTTATTAGCTTCAGCCCTGTAGTGATGCGGGCGAAACAAGAAAATTGACTGCTTGAGGCGGGCACTATAACATCGACCCGTGATTACGTGGAAGCCTGTTTCTGGAGAGAGCCTGACATTCTTTTTCTGTTATGACCCTACACCTTGCCATAGTCTGTGAAAATACCGTTGGACGGCCGATCTCTGCATGTGGAGAGCACGGTTTTTCCTGCCTGGTACGTACGGATACCGGGGCTTGGCTCTTTGATACCGGTAGTGGTGAAACCCTATTGGGTAATCTTGACGCACTTGAGATCGATGCCTGTCAGATTGATGCCGTGATACTGAGCCATGGTCACTATGATCACTGCGGCGGGTTGCTGCCGTTGCTGAAAAAGATCGGGCCACGCCCTGTCTATTCACACTCTCAGATTTTTAGCGAACGGTTCTGGCAAGGACAGCATGAAGAACGTGATATCAGCTTGCCGTACACCCGGTCAGATCTTGAGTCAGCCGGGGCGTCGTTCAGGTCTCTGGATTCTTTTGCAGAGGTTGCTCCCGGACTCTATTTCAGTGGCTCGATCCCCCGTCTTGACCCCTTTGAAAAAGGCGACCTGCATCTGGTTCAACGATCGGGGAAAGAGGAAGGGTGGCTCGCAGATGAATTTGTTGATGACGCTGCTCTTGCCATTGCAACACAAAAGGGTCTCGTCATCTTGCTTGGTTGTGCACATTCAGGCTTGATCAACACCGTCGAGCATTTTCGCCGTGAATTAGGCGGCCTCCGTATTCACGCGATTATTGGTGGTACGCACCTCGGCCCGGCCAGCGATGAGCAGTTTGCCGCAACCGTCGACTATTTGAAGCGTCTTGATTTTGACCGACTGGGCGTTTCTCACTGTACCGGGCAGGTCCGCTCTGCTCAGTTGTACGCGCATTTCCCCAATAAAGTTTTCTTTGCAAATGTAGGTTCAACCTTGAAAGCCTAGAGACTGGGGACTGGCAAACCACAGGGACAGTCCCCCAAAACCGGGGACAGTCCCTGTGGTTTACTAGGCACTGATAACTTAAAGGAACACCATGGGTACACCGCTTTGCGTCCTGATTGTCGACGACTCCAAGTTTTTCATCGAACTGGAGAAGCAATTTCTTCGCAATACTCCAGCAACGGTCCTGGTCGCAGATTCTGCCAGAGAAGCCCTGTTGTTGGCCAGAGAGCATCGGCCCAGTCTCGTCTATATGGATGTTGATATGCCGGAGATGAATGGCTTCGATTGCTGTCGTGCCTTTAAGTCTGACCCTGATCTGCGTGAGATTCCTGTTGTCTTGATAGGAGGAGATGATCCTGCAACAGATGAGGCAAAAGCGCGCGCTTCCGGTGCGGAAGATTACTTGCCCAAACCGCTTGACCGGCGTCTCTTCTTAGCTTTCGGGCATCGCTTCCTGGTCAGTATCGATCGACGTGAACCACGCAGGAACTGTCAGATTATCATTGACTATACCTGTCGTGGTCGGCGTCTGATGGGACGTTGCATTGATATTAGCAGTGGTGGTATGTTTCTGCAGTCTCAGCCTACGGCTCAAGCTGGCGAGTCTCTGCTGCTTAAATTCTGCTTGCCTGATGAGAAAAAGACCCCGGTCGAGGTGCAGGGCAGGATTGCCTGGGCGAATGCCAAGGGCTCCATTATTAAAGAAGGTTTTCCTCTTGGCTATGGTGTCGAGTTCGTTGATATCGCCGAGTCAGTCGGTACGGCCTTGCGTCGTTGTTTCGGGAAATAAATGACTTTTGAAGTATTTTTTGTCTGATTGTGGGGGGGCATAATGAGTAAGCTAAGTATCCTTCTGGCGGATGACTCCCGGTTTCTCCGGCAAGTGTTTGGACCTATCAGGCGGTGGGATGTTCGCTGAGAGCCAAGCCGATCTACCCCCTGGCACAGAAATCGAATTAAGCTTTAAGCTCCCTGATGGACCTGGGACCCAACTCAGTTGCAGTGCTGTAATCTCATGGTTGAACCGCAAGCCCAACCCCATGAAGCCACATGACCCACACGGTCTCGGCATCATGTTTATTAAGTTGCCTGAGGCTGTTCACAAGGCGATTCTGCAAATCTCCGACAAAAAAACTTCCAGCTGACAAGCGCTCGGTTTTCTGTTAAAAGATCAGTCTAAATATGTAACGATTAGGAGTAGTAATGAAGATTTATATCGACAAGAGCAAGTGCCACGGTTCAGGAGAATGTCTAAAAGCTTGTCCTCACGGCGCTTTACAGATCATCGACGGCAAGGCTGTTGTTGATCATGGCATCTGTGATCTGGATGGGCTTTGTATCCCTGCCTGTCCGCATGATGCAATTTGTATTGCAGAAGAGGCATAGCAAACTATCCATTAAGAGTAGGCTGTTTCACATCTCAGAGATTGTCTCAATAATGGCGTCAGGAGAACCTGACGCCATTATTTTTGTTTGCTCTAAGAACTTTTAACCCCAAAGACAAAAGCAAAACCGTCGGGTTTGCCCGACAGCAACTTTATTTTCTTTGTGGAGACAAAGCAAACGAAGCAAAAGAAAACTTAACGCTGCGCTTGGCATGTCTGGCTCGATATAACGGCAACATCAATTCAGAAAAGTTTATCCGACGATCATGCAACTGTTCCCCCGCAGTTGACGAGGCCCTTGAGGACCTCTCCAGTAGTGATAGTACCAAGGCCTCGTGTTCTTATGGTTCTCGCTACTAGAAAACACTACAGCCAGGCCCCCTGAAACGGGCCGGAATGCCAAAACCTCTACTAGTAGAAAACTCAGGAGCCTGGCAAAGGAATATGCCCTCCGCTAGGAGCTAGGCGTTTTTGCTTACTTTTGTCGCCGCATGGACAAAAGTAAGGCGTCTGGCGGGACGCGACTCGCCGGTTCTGCTTTTGGTTTTCAACAAAGGTTTCAAAGAGCAACAGAATAACAATCTGTTGTTCTCTTGCTTACCCTTCTGTATCAATATCCGCCTCAACCACAAATCGCTTGATCTTGCGCGTCGTAGTTTTCGGAAACTCATACTCACGCAGGGTAAAGCGCTTCACCCTCTTGTAGTCTGCCAGATTCTTGCCACGCTCAAGGACCTCTTTGCGAATAATTTCTTCGATCTTCTCCGGCCCGAAATGCCCGGGACCCGATTCAGCAGCATGAGCATCCAGAGCGTCCTGGTCCGGGTAAATCATGGCGTACACTTCTTCGGAAGTTTCATTAACTTTATGACCGTAAACCATTATTTCTGCTATGAAAAGACTGTTGAGAAGCTCGTTTTCAACTTCTTCCGGATAGACATTTTTACCATTCGCTGTAACGATCAGGTTCTTGAGCCGTCCGCAAATGCTCAGGTAGCCATCCTCTTCAATGCGACCCAAGTCGCCGGTGTGGTACCAACCATCCGTAATCGCTTCATTGGTCGCCGCCTGGTTATTGTAGTAACCGAGCATGATGTTAGGGCCTTTCGCCCAGATCTCGCCAACACCTTCTGCGTTTGCGTCATGAATCTTGACTTCGACACCCGGTATAGGTTTGCCGACGGTTCCCAGTCGCTTCACGGTGGGAGATTCTGCAGCGATAACAGGCGAGGTTTCGGTGATGCCATAGCCCTGATAGACGTTGAGCCCCAGACCTATCAGGGTTGCTGCAACCTCAGGGTCGAGGGCTGCGCCGCCGCTGATAAAGACGGGGTTGCCGCCGAACGCCTCGCGGACCTTTTTCGTCACCAGGCCACGGGTTGGAGTGAACTTAAATAACGCTTTGGAGAGGGGTTGACTTTCGATCTTGCGTGACATGCGGTCGGCGAGCAGCCTGAATACAGCCGGGACGCCAAGCAGGAAGTTTGGTTTCACCTCACCAAGGTTATCGCCCAACTTGCGCAGGCTCTCTGCAAAGGAGACTGTGCCACCAACAGCAAGCGGCAGGATAATTCCTGTGACCTGCTCAAAGACATGGTTAATCGGCAGAAAGGAGAGGGTGTGCATGCTCGACTCAAGGTCAAAGAGCTCTATAGCTGCGCGCACGTTGCTGGTGATGTTACGGTTGCTCAGCATGGCCCCCTTGGAGCGGCCTGTTGTCCCAGAGGTGTAAAGGATAACCGCGAGGTCATTCGGCGTGCAGTTGGTCAAGGGTGGAGGCGTCTCTTTTTGGAAGTCTTCAAGTGCTTCTATCGAGAAAAGAGGGGCTTTTTCTTCGGTGTCGCGTAGCAGGCGGGTGAAGAAGTTTTTCTTTTTGTCGCCCTGCTTGGCTTCAGTGGGCATGACCAGCTGTTGAAAATCTTCTGCCAGACCTTCAAAGGCCTGGATATCTGTGCCTTTGATTTTGTAGCGCTGACTGAGATGGTGCCATTCGCTGATAAGCAGCGCAACGGCGTGCTCCACCTTGGGGGAGATCTGACCTTTTTGCGCCGGGGCCTGATTCAGCAGGATGATCTTCTCAAGCTGCGGCAAGTTCTCCGCGATATCAAGGATCAAATCAAGGTAAGCTTGTTCTGTAAAGAGCACCCGGGCGCCGCAATCTGCAATAATATGACGCAATTCACCCTGCTTGAGGTCTTTGTCGATCGGCACAGCGATGGCGCTGCTTTTGAGTGTACCGAAGTAAGCCATGACCCAGGTAGGGGATGATGGTGCCAGCAAGGCAACGCGATCACCCGCTTCCAGACCCCACTCGACCAGTCCGGCGGCGATCTGGTCAGAGGTGCTCCAGATCGTTGCGTAGCTGTACTCAACCCAACGGCCGGCCACTTTGTGCCTCAGGGCAGTCTTGTTAGCGTGCGTGCGGCAGCTTTTCTGCAACATTTCTGTAATCAATGACATAGGGACACTCCGTAATCTGGAATCTTTACTATAATATCAGCATCTTAATCATGCACAACTGTTCATGGCAAGTATAAAGCCTGCCCATTTGTTTGGCCACTGCACCTAATTTAGGAGCTATGGGCTTTTGCTTCTTTACAAATCGTCATTATTTCGATATTTTTCATTGTTATTCAAAATCACTCATAGATTGCCAGCGCAAGGAATAATCTTTTAACTTATATGAAACAGTCACAGATTCGAAATTTCTCTATCATTGCTCATATTGATCACGGTAAATCCACCCTTGCTGATCGCTTGCTGGAAATGACCGGCACCTTGTCAGACAGGGAGAAAACGGATCAATTCCTCGACAAGATGGACCTGGAGAGAGAACGCGGCATTACGATCAAGGCTCAGGCCGTCCGCCTTACTTATCGTGCAGAGGATGGTCTGGATTACATCCTCAACCTGATTGATACGCCCGGGCATGTTGACTTCACCTACGAGGTCAGTCGCTCCCTCTCGGCCTGTGAAGGCGCCTTGCTTGTCGTTGATGCCTCACAGGGGGTCGAAGCTCAGACTCTGGCGAATGTTTACCTGGCCATCGATGAGAACCTCGAAGTCTTTCCTGTCCTGAATAAAATCGACCTGCCCAGCGCTGAGCCTGAGGCTGTTCGTGCCGAGATTGAAGAGATTATCGGTCTTGATGCAAGCGATGCGGTTGTTTGTAGCGCAAAAACAGGGCTTGGCGTCGAGGGTATCCTCGAGGCGATAGTCGCTAAAATTCCACCTCCGGAGGGCGCCCCCGATGCGCCCTTGAAAGCACTGATCTTTGACTCTTGGTATGACCCTTACCAGGGTGTCATCGTATTGGTTCGCGTGATAGACGGTTCCATGAAGAAGGGCGACAAAATTCGCCTGATGGCGAGTCGCACTGAGCATGAGATTCTTAAAGTCGGTGTATTCTCGCCTCACACAGTTGCTGTAAGTGAGCTAACAGCCGGCGAGGTCGGTTTTATTACGGCCAGCATCAAGGTTGTAGCGGATGCCAAGGTTGGTGACACCATCACCCACGTCCACAAGCCAACCGCCAAAGCACTGCCTGGCTTCAAAGAAGTCAAGCCGATGGTCTTCTCCGGTCTTTACCCGATTGATTCCGGTGATTATGAGGATCTGCGCGACGCTATGGAGAAGCTCCGACTCAATGACAGCTCCTTCTCTTTTGAGCCGGAGAATTCGGTTGCTCTCGGCTTTGGTTTCCGTTGCGGTTTTCTTGGCTTATTGCATATGGAGATCATTCAGGAGCGCCTGGAACGTGAATTCGGCGTTGATTTGATCACCACGGCACCGACGGTTGTTTACAAGGTCACCACGGTTACAGGCGAAACGATCAAAGTTGACAGCGCCAACAAGCTGCCTGACGTACAGAACATCGATCATATTGAAGAGCCTTTCATCCTTGCTTCGGTTCATGTCCCCAACGAGTTTGTTGGTGCCGTGCTTGCCCTGTGTGAGGAAAAACGCGGAAAACAGCGTGAGATCAAATACCTGACCGCAAACCGGGTTATGGTCATCTATGAGCTGCCTCTCAATGAGATCGTTATGGACTTCTTCGATCGTCTCAAGAGCCTCTCGCGTGGCTATGCTTCTCTTGATTATGAGCATCTCGATTATCGCCCGAGCGAACTGGTACGCCTCAACGTCCTGATCAATGGCGACCTGGTCGACGCGCTCTCCCTGATTGTGCATCGTGATAAAGCTCAATACCGTGGTCGCGACCTGGTTGCCAAGATGAAAGAATTCATCCCGCGTCAGCAGTTCGAAGTTGCGATTCAGGCGGCCATCGGCAACAAGGTTATCGCTCGTGAAACAGTGAAAGCTTTACGTAAGGACGTTACGGCAAAGTGTTACGGTGGCGACATCAGTCGTAAGCGTAAGCTTTTGGAAAAACAGAAAGAAGGCAAGAAGAGGATGAAACAGGTCGGCAACGTCGAGCTGCCTCAGGAAGCCTTCCTGGCCATATTGAAAGTCAAGGAAAACAAGTAATGAAGTTCTTTGCAAAAAAGCAGGCGGTTGGTAAACAGGAGCCGCCTAAGAAGTCCCAGTTGCGAGACTGGACAGAAGCACTGATTGTTGCCGCCATCCTTGCGATGATTATTCGCACCTTCGTCGTTCAGGCGTTCAAAATCCCTTCCGGTTCCATGGAAGACACCTTGCTGATCGGCGACCATCTTCTGGTGAGCAAGTTCACTTATGGATTACAGGTGCCGTTCATTGAAGATCGCATCTTTACGATTCGCGATCCGGAGCGTGGAGATATCATCGTCTTCGAGTTTCCCGAAGACAAAGACAAGTCTTATTTCAAGCGTCGTGATTTTATCAAGCGCGTTGTTGGCCTGCCCGGAGATACTGTCGAGATCCGCAACAAAAGCGTCTACGTGAATGGCAAACGGCACCTGACGCCCGAAGCTGTCTACAAGGATGGCAACGTCACTGCCGGCCCGCGCGACAACATGCGGCCCACCACTGTGCCGCCAGACAATTATTTCGTCATGGGAGACAATCGTGATCGTTCCTACGACAGTCGTTTCTGGCGTTTTGTCGATCGCTCAGCGATCAAAGGGGTGGCTTTTATCAAGTACTGGTCCTGGGACAAAGAGAAGTTCATGCCACGCTGGGGTCGCATCGGTCGTCCGATCAAATAATCGTGACTGTTTATGTTTTGCAAAAAGGAGCGCTTCCAGCAATGGGGCGCTCCTTTTTTGTTTTTGGTTAAATAAGGAGGGTAAATTTTTAACGCAAAGACGCAAAGTTAAGAGCTTAATGACGCTAAGAAAACCTTTACTCAATGTAAAATCATTAGTTGAACGCAGATAGCTGCGGATAAATACTTAAATCAAATAACTGGGTCTTATTCCCCGCAGGTTGCTGCGTTGTTTAACTTGAAAGCGACAACCTTTGTTTGGCCGCGATGAAAGTCTATCAAGGTCTATGGTTAGAACCAAAACCTAGAGCATCTCTTTTTGATTGTACAGATTTTCATAGATTCTGATCGCGGCTAAAAATAGATTCCGATTGTGTAGACAACAAAAGTTACAGGCTGTTGATACCTCGTAGCTTGCTGCGAGGCAGTTCATTCAAAATCTTAAGATTTTGTTTATCATCAGACTTGTTCCCAATGAATATATTGCGTCTTTCTTTGTTTTCTCTTGGCGTCTTTGCGTTAAAACTGTTTTGGTTTGTTAGGACGTTTTTCAGTGTCCACTTTTCCTCCATCAAGGCATAATAGCTATATGCCGCTCCATTCCTTCACGACCTTCAGCAAATCCAACCAGAGGATGATCTTCCTCTTGATCGCCAGCCACCTGGTATGGGGCTGTGCTCTCGTCGGTTTCTGGTCAACCGGACGCCTGTTTACAACAGCTTCTCTTGTATGGTCCGGACTCTACCTTGCTTTCCAACTTTACGCCGCAGCACAGCTTCTTTTGCCTGCTCTCCTGATTCATCCGGAGGATCGCAACCGGGGGTTTTACCTATTCTGGGGGATCGTTCTGCTTTTGTCTGTCTGGTTGCTTCACCAGTTGAGCCCGACAACCACATGGCAACCGCTGTTGAGCTCTTTCCAGTCCGCGCTTTTGCTGCTGGTGGCAACTGTGACTGGTGCTGCAATGGCACGTTATATCGACAAACTATGGGAGATTGTGCCTGTCTGCCTGGTGATGACCTTGGCTGATTTTGCCAGTTGGCTCTATGGTCCAACCGCAGGCTTTACACAAGTCATCCAACAGTACTATCAGGCTCCTTCTGGACCACCACCACTGGTTGATATGATCCTGGTGAAGCTCGCTTTCCCCGGGGCACCTGGTTTGCTGCCAGCTTTCGGTATCTCTGATTGGATTATGGTTGTGTTCTTTGCCATTGTTGCCGCTCGTCATGAGGTGAATGACAACCTGCTTGGCGTGTCCGGTGAGAAACAGGCGCGGCAGGGAAAAATCGGTTATTATCTACCTGTTTCGGTTGTTGCCCTTTTCTTAGCGATGCTACTTGCGCAGACAACGGGACTCTTTATCCCCGCGCTGCCGGTTATTGCCCTGGTTATGATGCTCTGGTACTCTTTGCGGTATATGTTTTTACGGCTGTGACAAATAACTGGCAGACCACAGGGACTGTCCCCGAAGTTAAGGGGACTGTCCCATGATCATAGAAACCACTAACCACTGAGTCTCAAAATGAAAAACACCAACTCTCGTCTCGTCTATTCCAGCCAATCAGGCCGTATTTGCCCAAAGTGCAAAAAACCGATCGCTGGATGTGTCTGTAGTAAATCGGTAGCAACACTTCCTTCCGGGGATGGTGTTGTTCGTGTCGGACGTGAAACCAAAGGCCGTAAAGGCAAAGGAATGACTCTGATCACAGGAGTTCCGCTGCCAACGGACGAACTTAAAAAACTGGCGAAAGAGTTGAAGCAGAAATGCGGAACTGGCGGCACCCTGAAGGACGGAGTTATCGAGATACAGGGCGATCATCGCGATGTATTGATTGAAATGCTTAAAGCCAGGGGTTGGATGGTTAAGAGA
>JAAXQF010000083.1 GCA_012974435.1 Desulfuromonadales bacterium
CTCCAACATCATCCCGCTAGAGCAAGCGGTACGTGAGATCAAGGATGCCATCGTCAAGTCCTACAGCAAGGCTGGCGAAAAAGTCCTCAACATGAACAACCAGGCCGTCGACGTCGCTCTGGAAAACATTCAGGAAGTGACCGTTCCGGCCAGTGCCGACAGCGCAATCACAATGACAATCGGACAGTGGGACGGCACCCCGGACACCGTCAAGAACTCCCTCGGCCCGATCATCGACGGCCTCGGCGACAGCCTGCCGGTCTCAGCCATGCCTGTTGACGGCACCTTCCCAACCGGTACGGCCATGTACGAAAAACGTAACATCGCCATCGAAACTCCGGTATGGGACGAAGACCTCTGCATCCAATGCGGCATCTGTTCTTTCGTCTGCCCGCACGCTTCGATCCGCATGAAGATCTACGACGACAAGGATCTAGCCGGCGCGCCGGAAACCTTCAAGTCCTGCGCAGCACGTGGCAAGGACATGGGTGATAGAAAGTTCACCCTACAGGTTGCCGTCGAAGACTGCACCGGCTGTGGCGCTTGCGTCCACAACTGCCCGGTCAAAAGCAAAACCAACGAAAACCACAAAGCGATCAACATGCAGCCCCAGCCTCCATTGCGCGACACGGAGCGGAAGAATTTCGACTTCTTCCTCGGCCTGCCTGACACTGATCCGGCGCTCTTTAACAGTGCAACACTCAAAGGCAGCCAACTACTACCGCCGATGTTCGAATTCTCCGGCGCTTGTGCCGGTTGCGGCGAGACTCCGTTCGTCAAGCTCTGCTCTCAGCTGTTTGGTGATCGCATGGTCGTCGCCAACGCCACTGGTTGTTCCTCGATTTATGGCGGCAACCTGCCGACCACTCCCTGGACCACACGTAAGGACGGTCTCGGCCCGGCATGGAGCAACTCGCTCTTTGAGGACAACGCCGAATTCGGTTTCGGTTTCCGCCTTGCCATCGACAAGACCGCTGAGTACTCACGTGAGCTACTGGTCAAGAACATGGCCTGCGGTTGCGCGGCCTGCAAAGGTAGCGAGTCGCAAAGCTCAAGGCGATCCTGGCAAACTGTACTCACGAGACAGCACCCCAATTGCTCGCCGATGCTGACTATCTGGTCAACAAGTCGGTCTGGATTCACGGTGGAGACGGCTGGGCCTATGACATCGGCTATGGCGGTCTGGATCATGTTCTCGCCTCTGGCGCCAACGTCAACGTGCTCGTCATGGACACCGAAGTTTACTCCAACACCGGCGGACAGGCTTCCAAGGCAACACCGATGGGCGCGGTAGCTCAGTTCGCCGCAGGTGGCAAGCAAATGCCGAAGAAAGACCTCGCCATGATCACCATGACCTACGGCAACATCTATGTCGCCAAGGTCTCGATGGCGAACCCGGGTCAAGTGGTCAAGGCAATGCTTGAAGCTGATGCTTACGACGGTCCATCGCTCATCATTGCTTACTCACACTGCATCGCTCACGGCATCAACATGACCACCGCCGTGGACGGTTGTAAAGAAGCTGTCAACTCCGGCTACTGGCCGCTGTTCCGCTTCGATCCTCGCCTAGTTGCTGAAGGCAAGAACCCGCTGCAGCTCGACAGCAAGGCGCCGACGATCAGCTTCGACGATTTTGCCAGCAAGCAGAACCGCTTCAGGATGCTCAAAAAGGCCAACCCCGAGCAAGCTGAGGAGCTGATGGCAGCTTCGGCGAAAGACTTCGCCGCCCGTTTCGATCTTTACCAGAAGCTGGCTAATCTTTCAGCAGACTGCGGCAAGTAAACAGCTGCAGACAAGCGCAACAAAAAAGCTCCCGGCCAAACGCCGGGAGCTTTTTTTATCGGCAATTCACACGAGAACAAGAAGCTCCCGAGGCAAAAAACCTTGATATAAGACAGGATGAAATGCTATAAGGGCTATTGGTGAAGACCCCCCCAACAGGAGAACCAAGTATGCTCGAGCCACAGAACAACAACTTTGTCATGTACGACGAGGAATTCCAGCGAATCAGCGCAGTCATAGAAAAACTGTTGCGTGAATCCAACGCTAAAGTCATCTTCCTGGTCGATAAAAACGGGCAACTGATTGCTGGCTGTGGCGAAACGGAGAACCTCGACACAACAAGTCTTGCCTCTCTCACCGCCGGCAACATCGCCGCCACAGGCGGACTCGCCAAGCTGATTGGCGAGAAAGAGTTCTCCATCCTCTTCCACGAAGGGGAAAAAGACAACCTTCACATTTCGATCATTGCTCAGCGGGTTATCCTGGTGGTTATTTTCGACCATCGCAGCTCTCTCGGTCTCGTCAGACTGCGCGTCAAAAAAGCCAGTGACGAACTGGCCGGCATATTTGAAGATCTTGCAATCAAGGCGGCGGAAGTTGAAAAGGCCGGCAATGTCGACAGTCCCTTTGCCGAGATCACCGACGACGACATAGACAACCTGTTCAGCTAAGGATATCGGACCATGTCTTTCATCAATTACGCCTCCCGCGAAATCAATTGCAAAATCGTCTATTACGGCCCGGGTCTATGCGGCAAGACCACCAATTTGCAATTTGTCTACCAGAAGACGGCCCCCGACGCCAAAGGCAAGATGATCTCCCTGGCGACAGAAACCGAACGGACCCTTTTCTTCGATTTTTTACCACTGGCACTCGGTGAGATTCGCGGTTTTAAAACCCGCTTCCACCTCTACACAGTTCCCGGCCAGGTGTTTTATGATGCCTCTCGTAAACTGATCCTCAAAGGCGTGGATGGCGTTGTCTTTGTTGCCGACTCCCAGGAAGAGCGTTTCGACGCTAACATCGAGAGTTTGGACAACCTCAGGGTCAACCTTGAAGAGCAGGGATACGAACTGGAGAAGTTGCCTTTCGTTATCCAGTACAACAAGCAGGACCTGCCCAACTGTACACCGCTCGAGGAACTGCGCGAACTACTCAATCCCGATGGCGTCCCTGAGTTCACCGCGTGTGCACAAACCGGTGAAGGGGTCTTCGAAACCCTCAAAGAAGTTGCCAAGCGGATCCTGCTGGAGCTCAAAAGAGGTGGCGGTTAAAAGAGTTTCAACTAATAAGAAAAGCCCGTATGCGTTATGCATACGGGCTTTTCTTTTGTCTGGTTATCCACTTCGCTCCAGTAGAGACATAAAATGTCACGGAGAGTATTTAATACTGACCCTATTATCAATGAGGAGGTCAGAAATGATAGAAGGTTTTCCAGTTAACGAAGTCGAGTTTGATCACAGGTTCCACACGGATAAAGTCTGCTTTGATTCAAAGTATTTACAGCGCTACCTGGATTAATATGTATTCCGTTCCAATCGCCGAACAAGCAAGTCCATTGGCAAGAGGTTCTGGCGCATTATGCAACAAGTAGCTCACTCAAATCCGATCGCAAGAAAAGATTTGATGTTGGCACTGGCATGCACTTAAGCGAAGTGGATAACTAGACAAAAAAATAGCCCCCATCCATCGGATAAGGGCTCCCCTAATAAATCAAATTAAAATACTTCGTTTTGTAACACTCTTTATAGCCTGCAAACACAAACGAAAATTCGAAAGATTGTGTGCAGTATACACATGACTTCTCACAAATCTCTCACATCCGCGTATTCACAAAGAAGAAATGCCTGATTGGGTGCTTTTTTTAATTTTTCAACCGTAGTTCAGCCAACCCTGAGCAGGCTTCTCCTTAGGAAAATCCTGTAACGCTTCCTCTATTTCCTGGGCCGGGAAATTCTCACGGGCCAAGGCTTCGCTGTATTGTTTAATGATCTGGCTGGCCTGACCCGGGCTGTCCTGGGCAAGACAGAGCGAATAAAGAAGTCGAACAAGGCCATCGTTGGTCGATTCGTAGCGCAAGGCGTCTCGCAATAGTTTCGCCGCTTCCTGGTAGCGTTCACCCTGTGCCAACAAACGAGCAAAAGTCTGACTGGAGTCGAGATAGAGCTGCTCCAGTTCATCCTGGAAGATTATGGCCGCTTCACTGCCGAAATCTCCCGGCACAAAAGTTCCTCGCCAGAGGCTGAATGCCGACGAGAAGGTGATTTCAGCCGGCCACAATTCAGCTCCAGCGACCTGCTGGGTGGCCTTGCGTATCAAACGGCGAAATTCGTGCGCGTCTATGAGTGAATGTTCAAGGCAGAGATAGCCGCGCTTAACGACCAGGTACTTCTTGCTGTCGAAAGGCGCCAAAGCCTGGTCAAGGGTGCGACGCACTCTTGACAGCAAAGAATCGAAGCTCGAACGAGCTCGCGTGGAAGAGCTGTCCGGCCAAAGCGAGGTCTGGAACTCTTCCTGGGAAACCTTGCCGCTGGAAGCACCAACCAACATGGCCATCAACTGACGTTGTGCCGGGCTGAATTCCTCGGTCCATAACAAGCGTCGATTACCGACACGCAACTCGCACCGACCCAACGTTTTCACCATCAAAGGTTCCGGTGGATTTTCAGCAGAGATCGTACCATCTGCAGGGATTGGGTTGCTACTGCGGCGAAGCAACAAAGTCTTGACCCGCGCAGTCAGAAGCTTCGGCGAAAACGGCTTGGTCATGTAGTCATCGGCGCCGACTTCCAAGCCAGCGACAACATCATCTTCTTCGGCCTGACCGGTTAACATCAAGACAGGGATTCTACTCATCCAGGGATCGCGGCGCATTGCGCGACACACATCCAGCCCGTTCATTCCGGGCAGGTTGAGATCAAGAACCATAGCTTCGGGGGGATCTTCTTCGATTTGAGACAGGCCTGCCTCACCGCTCTGGGCAATGGAGACACGATATCCTGCCTTACTCAGACAAGAGAAAAGAAGTTCACAGACGCTGGAATCATCTTCGATGATAAGGACATGTGGGTTGTCCATGAAGCGGCTTCCTTTCAAAAGAAGTTAACGTAACAAGGCAAAACCCATTTGACGGCCAGTTCGCCCTTCGTCACGCCGGTAAGAGAAAAAAGTTTCCTTGTGACAGCAGGTGCATTCCGCGACCGTATCAACTGCCGGCCGACTGATTCCTGCTTCATCGAGTTGCAACATAACGCTTTTCTGCAGATCAAGCTGCCAATGTCCGAGAGTAACTTCCTTGGCGATCCTCTGCCACTGACCAACCCCTTGTCGAAAAGCATCACGCACAGGACGATCAACTTCATAACTGTGGGCCGCAATGCCCGGGCCGATGGCAGCACAAAGATCCGTCGCCAGGCAACCAAAGATCTCCTGCATGGCTTTTACGGTGCGACCCAACAGGCCGGCGGAAGTGCCACGCCAACCGAGGTGAACCACCGCGGCTACATGTTTTTTCTGATCGTATAGAATAACCGGGAAACAATCGGCCACAAGAATCCCAATGAGGATATTACGCTGATTGGTAATAATGGCATCGCTTGCGACGCGCTGGAAATGAGAGACTTCCAGGTTCGACTCGTCAATAACCAGAATCTCGGTGCCGTGAACCTGGTTAACCGTCAGCAAAAGATGCGGCTCCAGATCAAAGGCTCTGGCCACTGCGGCACGATTTGCTTCTACCTGTGACATCTGGTCACCGGAATTGAAGCCAAGGTTAAGGGAATTAAAAGGGGGACGACTACTGCCGCCGTTACGCGTGGTAAACCCTGCGACCAAGTGGTTCTGACCTACCCAATCAGGCTGCAGGTAGTGAATTTTGCCTTGTTTAACTGTATTCATCAATAAGCCGTTTCAACCGGGCCTGCACATGCTTCGATCGCAAGTGCGGCAGGTTCGTAGTTATATTTTTCCTCAAGGTAGCTGAGGATCTCCTGCAACTCTTTCGGTAAACCGGCCTGGAACAGCATGGCCCTGCCGTCTGGGTGAGCAAAGCCAAGTTGCCAGGCGTGCAGGAACTGCCGTTCCAGATGGACTATCATTTTCCGCAGTACAGTGTCGCTGATTGACTTGGCGCGACTGGCTCCGCCGTAGAGGGGATCGCCTACAACCGGAGATCCCATTCCGGTCAGGTGGACCCGGATCTGGTGGGTTCGGCCCGTCTCCAGCAGCAGATCGACAAGTGTCAGCCGATCTTCCTCGTAACGGCGCAAAACTTTCCAGTGCGTCACAGCGTTACGACTGATACGGGCATCGGTGGACATCTTCTTACGATGCACCGGATGCCTGCCAATCGCTTGGTCAATACTGCCCTTATCTTTTGCCACCAAACCATGTACCAAAGCCCGGTAGCGTCGTTGAATCGTATGGTCTTTGAACTGACTGGCCAGATGCTGGTGGGTTCGGTCATCCTTGGTGGCGACCATCGCGCCAGAGGTGTCCTTGTCGAGGCGATGTACGATTCCGGGCCGCAGTTCCCCACCAACACCAGAGAGATCCTGGCAGTGGTGCAGCAAAGCATTAACCAACGTGCCGCTCTGGTGTCCCGGTGCCGGATGCACCACAAAATGAGCAGGTTTGTTAACAACGATCAGGGCGGAGTCCTCGTAAAGAACCGCCAAAGGAATAGCTTCGGCCTGCGCTGTTGTCGCAACAGGCTCAGGCAGAACCACACGAATCTCTTCGCTCCCCCGCAACTTGATGCCTGCCTTACTCGTGACACCATCCAGGGTGACAGCACCCTCATCGATAAGGCGCTTGATCTGCGAGCGGGTAACCTCCGGAAGATTGTCATCCAGGAAACGATCCAGACGCACCGAAACATCATCGGGGCTGACCTGAAAGCAGCAGGGTTCAGGCATGCAATCTACCAGATCGAACTTTCGATCTTGCCGGCCTGTTTAATCATAACATCGACGATTGCCCGATCATAAAGATGAGCTCGATCGTCCAGTTCAGGAGAAACCCGACCATAAAAATGATCACGTCCCTCTTGCAGTTCTTCGGTCAGGACTTCAAAAATCGAGTCATTTTTGATCCCTTCCTTCACCTTCTCCTGATTATAAAGGGCGATATCCGAGACGATGGCACGGGCTAAACGAAATGCCAGCTTAGGATTGTCTACCAGTTTGGCCATGAGACCTCCACATTTGGAGTGAGCATATATTTCTATCGGGTGGAACGCACCCGGGTCCTTACTATCAATTGAGCGACAACGACAGAGTCGATCGCGGTGTTCAAAGGATCAAGACTTCACCGAAGAAGCGCTATCAAGCGGCTCACTGGCCCTAACGGGCAACAGGTTTAAGAGGAAAAAGTGCGAGCCCTTGTTTTACAACTTCGCAGAGTAACGAAAACAAGCGTTTAAGTCAATCTGGACCGGCAACTCTCGACAAAAGAGTTAAGGGCTCAATTCTGACGTTTATAAAAACTTTTACACCGCCGACATAATCACTGACCTCCCACATCAGACATCAGTAAGAGATAGAAACTAATCAGGCAAGAGGCGAAACAAGTTTCAACGATCTTGACATGCCTGAATTTTTCTTTAATCTTGACAGAACCTTGTATAAAGATAGTCATCATCACAATTCTAGGAGGAGTCTTATGGCAAAGCGTATCGGTGTCATCCTGTCCGGCTGCGGCGTCTACGACGGCAGCGAAATCAACGAATCAGTCATCACCTTGCTGGCCATTGATCGCGCCGGCGCAGAAGCCGTTTGCATGGCTCCGGATATTCCCCAGATGCACGTTATCAATCATCTGAGCGGAGAACCTGAAGCCGGCGCTACCCGTAACGTACTGATTGAGTCTGCCCGCATCGCCCGGGGTAACATTCAAGACCTGGCAAAGATTAAGGCCTCTGATCTTGACGCTTTGATGCTTCCGGGAGGTTTTGGTGCCGCGAAGAACCTTTGCAACTTCGCTGTCGCTGGAGCAGACTGTGAAGTCAATGCTGAGACAGCACGCCTGATCAGGGAAATGTACGCTGCAAAGAAACCGATTGCTGCCGTCTGCATTGCCCCGGCAGTCCTTTCTAAGGTACTTGGTGACGAAAACATTTCGCATAAGCTAACGATCGGCAACGACAAGGGAACCGCAGAAGCACTCACTGCACTAGGCTCAGAGCATATCCAGTGCCCTGTTGAAGAATTCGTCATAGATCGCGACAATAAGCTGGTTTCGAGCCCGGCCTACATGCTTGCCGGCAGGATTTCGGAAGCGGCGGAGGGCATCGAAAAAACCGTTCAGGCTCTGATCGGGATGATTGACTGAGCAATCAATTATCCCTGATTAAAAGCGTTCGCCATTTTTTTCGGACCTATAACCAAAACAAAGGCAAGGCAAACTCAGGCTATTTATTAACGCAAAGACGCAAAGACGCGGAGACGCGGAGACGCGGAGACGCAGAGAGCAATAGTCAGAATTGAGCCATTTTTAAAGCTTTGAAGCGTTTTTCCTCTGCGCTCTTTGCGACTCTGCGTTAAACATTTTTTTGGGTTATAGAACCGTTTTTTCAAGTCTACGCTTGTCAGAATTCATTCTTGCACTAGAATGGTCTGGATATTTTGGCCACTTTGGCCAACTACTAAATTCTCAAGGAGCAAATCATGACCAAGTATCGTTGCGTAATCTGTGACTACATCTACGACCCGGCTGAAGGCGACCCAGGCAACGGCATTGACCCCGGCACCTCTTTCGAAGATCTGCCTGAGGATTGGTGCTGCCCCCTCTGTGGCGCAGATAAAAGCAATTTTGAAGCAGCCTAAGCTACGAAGTTAAACACCCCAATCTCAATAGCAAGAGAAGATAAACGGGTTGAGGTTTGTCAGACTCGGCGTCCCGGTCGATACACAGACCGGGACGTCTGATATACCGCTAAGGACTGGCTGCCATCAAACCTGTGGCAGTTTCTTTCTGTATAGCCCTATCGCCAGGCCGGTTATCCTGCTGCTTCCCCGAAGCTCTTTTCGAAAAATCCTCTCGATAGGCATAGCCTCCCGGCACTCTATCAGTTATTATTAAATTCACTGTTTTTAAGCCCTTGCGACCTCTGATATGGCAATGAATATGACGACCCGCTCACCACGTAAACCCGATTGGCTCAAAGTTCGTTTTCCGGCAGGGCCGAACTACGCCCGCATCGATCGCCTGCACCGCGAACAGGGGTTGCATTCCGTCTGCCGCAGCGCGGCCTGCCCCAATCAGGGAGAGTGCTGGGAACAGGGCACGGCAACCTTCATGATCCTGGGTGACCACTGCACCCGTGATTGCCGTTTTTGTAATGTTACCCACGAAACACCTCTGGCTGTCGATCCACAGGAAGCGGACAAAGTTGCCAAAGCGATTGCTGAGCTGAAATTGAATCACGCAGTTATTACATCGGTCACACGTGACGATCTCGAAGATGGTGGCGCCGCCCAGTTTGCAGCCGTGACCCGCGCGATTCATGCTTACCGTCCGGAATGTAGGGTTGAATTGCTTGTGCCAGATCTACAGGGTAACCACGAAGCATTGAGCACGATCCTCGCGGCCAAACCGGAAGTCTTCGGTCACAACCTGGAGACCGTTCCCAGGCTCTATCCTCTGGCCAGGGCTGGCGCCGACTACCGGCGCTCTCTGGACTTGCTTGTTGCAGCTGCGCAGACAGCTCCCGACATTCCAACCAAGTCGGGCCTGATGCTCGGCATGGGGGAAACCATGGATGAGCTTCCCGCTGTCATGCAGGACCTCCGACAAGCAGGGTGCCGCATGCTGACACTTGGACAATACCTGCAGCCAACGCGCCACCACCTGCCGGTGGTCCGCTATGTAGAACCGGCAGAATTCGCAAGTTTACGCGACGCTGGCCTGCAACTCGGTTTCGCCCATGTCGAGGCGGGGCCGCTGGTGCGTTCTTCCTATCACGCCGCAGAACAATTCGAGGGGGACTCCGATGAACGATCCTGACCTGATTTACGAAACGATCATTCTCGGTTCGGGCCCGGCGGGCCTCACGGCTGCGATCTATGCCGCACGCAGCCGTTGCTGCCCTCTGATGATCCACGGCCTTCAGCCAGGCGGACAATTGACCACCACGACAGCGGTCGACAACTTCCCCGGCTTTCCGGAAGGCATAGACGGGCCGGAGTTGATGGAGAACATGAAGCTACAGGCGGAGCGCTTCGGCGCGAACTTTCTCGAGGGAGAGGTCACAAGGGTTGACCTTCAGGAACGCCCCTTTCGAATCTGGATCGGCGACGACCTTTATCGCTGCATGTCTCTGATCATTACGACCGGCGCGTCACCCAAACTGCTCGATCTCGGAAATGAAGAGTCACTCTATGGGCGAGGGGTTTCGGTGTGCGCAACCTGTGACGGCTTTTTCTATCGCGACCGTGAAGTCGTCGTGGTCGGCGGTGGTGATACAGCCGTTGAGGAAGCGGTCTTTCTTACCCGCTTTGCCAAAAAGGTCACGGTCATCCATCGTCGCGATACCTTGCGGGCAGTTCCGGTGCTGGCCAACCGGGCGCTTACCAACAAGGCAATAAGTTTTAAATGGGATAGCGAGGTAACAGAGATATTGTCCGATACCAGCGGCGTGACCGGGATCCGCATCAAGAATCTCAAGACAGAAAAGGTCTCTGAGCTGACTTGTGATGGCGTTTTCATCGCTATCGGTCATCAACCAAACACTTCTCTTTTTGTTGATCAACTGGAGATGGACAATGAAGGCTACATTTTAACCAAAAACGGGACAGAGACCAACATCTCCGGGGTCTTTGCCGCCGGCGACGTTCAGGACAAGCAGTTTCGTCAAGCCGTGACTGCCGCCGGAACCGGTTGCATGGCTGCCATTCAGGCTGAGCGTTTTCTCGACGATCTCCCTTCTGATCCGAACCTCTCCTGTAAAAAGGGGGCCTGCAAACCAAAGAGCTAGTCAAATCAGGGCGTGGCAAATCGTTCTTTTATGATCACGACCCGCTCTCAAACATTTCCTGTCGCGTTTGCCTGACGGGCAACCCCTTGATATAGTTTGAGGAGTTTTGAGTTTCTTTTGTCATCCAGAGGGGCATCAATGAGTATATCCAGTAATGTCAGCCCACAGTGGCTGGAAGAACAATATCAACTATGGAAGTCCGAACCCGGCCAGGTTTCATCAGACTGGCAGGCTTTTTTTGAAGGCTTCGACCTCGCTCGACAGTCACCGGCAACGGATTGCGATCTGGCTGCCAAAACGTCTTCAGTCGACTCCTTGATCTATAGATATCGCGACCTCGGACACCTGCAAGCCAGCACCGATCCACTCTCGCCCGACCAAGTTGACCACGCAGAACTGAACCTGGCGGCATTCGGTCTCACTGAAGACGACCTTGACCGAACCTTTTACCCGCTACGCTTTCCAAAGCATAAAGCCACCCTTCGTGAAATTATTGAACTGCTCAAAGAGACCTATTGCGGGAAAATTGGCGTGGAGTTCATGCACATTCAGGATCCGAAAAAACGGACCTGGCTGAAGAAGCGTATGGAAGAAAACCGCAATCAACCCAAACTGGCTCGCGACGAGCAACTGCATATTCTTGAAAAGCTTCAGGAGGCGACCCTTTTCGAAGCCTTTCTTCATCGCAAGTTTCTCGGTCAGAAACGCTTCTCACTGGAAGGTGGCGAGGCCATCATTCCACTGTTGGACACCTTGTTGATGCAGGCAGCAGAAAGAGGCGTCAGCGACATAATCATGGGTATGGCCCATCGTGGCCGCCTCAACGTGCTAGCCAATATTTTCAACAAACCGCTGGAAAACATGTTCGCCGAATTCCAGGACAACCTCGAACTGGCATTTGTTGGCGATGGCGATGTGAAGTATCATAAGGGGTACTCTACTGACCGATCATTCCCCTCCGGACACAATATTCATCTCAGTCTGGCGGCCAACCCCAGCCACCTTGAAGCTGTAGACCCCGTGGTGATCGGCAGGTGTCGAGCCCGGCATGTCAGTTACGGACCTGGCGGCAAGAAAAGAGTGTTGCCGGTACTGCTTCATGGAGATGCCGCTTTTGCCGGCCAAGGCTTGGTGCCGGAAGTTCTTAACCTCTCCCAGCTTGATGGCTACCAGTCAGGCGGCACGTTTCATCTGGTTATCAACAACCAGATCGGCTTCACCACCGCCCCAGCCCACGCACGCTCTACCCTCTACGCCACTGATATCGCTAAAATGCTCATGGTGCCTATCTTCCATATCAACGGCGAAGATCCTGAAGCCGCCGCCTATGCTACCAACCTGGCATTGGAATATCGCCAAGAGTTCGGTGAAGACGTGGTCGTTGAAGTCATCTGCTATCGTCGGCATGGTCACAACGAGGGGGATGAACCCTTTTTCACCCAACCACTCATGTATGAGAAGATTCGCCAGAGACCCCCATTACATGAAATTTACGCACAACAATTGATTGAAGGTGGCCTTGAGCCTCAATCGGTCAAGGAACGTGTCGACAAGATAACTCAGCGACTTGAAGAGGCCCTTAAAGGAGAAACCAAGCCACAAACCGATGTGGGTTTCCAGGCAAAGTGGACGGGCATAAAACGCGAATATTCACGGGAAGAACCGGAGACCAAGGTTGACGCGGAAACCCTCATAAAACTGGGCTCGCGTATGGCAAGTCTGCCGGAGAAACTCAACGCTCACCCTAAAATTGCACGCCTTCTCAAACGACGCGAAGAGAGTCTCCTCAAAGGTGAAGGTATCGATTGGGCCAACGCTGAAGCACTCGCCTTTGCCTCATTATTAATAGAGCATTCCCCAGTGCGTCTCTCGGGACAGGATTCACGTCGCGGCACATTCAACCAACGACATTCAACCCTGGTTGACCAGAAAACCGGACAACTTTATGTCCCTCTGGCCTTCCTGGAACAAAGCCAGGCAGCAATCCAGATTTACGACAGCATGCTCTCTGAAGCCGCTGTGCTGGGCCTTGAATACGGTTATTCACTGGAAACGCCGCACGGCCTGACCATCTGGGAAGCCCAGTTTGGTGACTTTGCCAACGGCGCCCAGGTCATCATCGATCAGTTCATCGGCACCAGCGGCACCAAGTGGGACCGCTCCAGCGGCCTGGTTATGTTTCTACCACATGGCTACGAAGGCCAGGGGCCCGAGCATTCAAACGCCCGCATTGAACGTTTCATGAATCTCTGTGCCGACGACAACATGCATATCGCCTATCCAAGTACCCCGGCACAACTTTTTCACCTACTACGCCGGCAGTGCAAACTCCCCTATCGTCGGCCATTAATTGTCTTCACCCCGAAAAGTCTCCTGCGCCTTCCAGCCTGCAGCAGCACCCTTGAAGAATTGAGCGAAGGTTCTTTTCAGGCGATTCTGCCTTGTACCACACCGCCGGAACAAGTTAAGACACTGCTTCTCTGTAGCGGCAAAATTTATTACGAACTCCAGGCCGCACTTGAAGCTGAGGATAGAAATGACGTCGGCCTGTTGCGCATAGAGAAACTTTATCCTCTCCATCAGGAGGTATTGCAGGAAGCAGTAAATCGTTACAGCAACGCCAAACGCATTGCCTGGGTTCAGGAAGAGCCGAAGAATATGGGCCCTTGGCCACACCTGCAATACCGGCTGGGCCGGGCCATAGGCAGGAACCCTGAATATTGCGGTCGTCGGGCTGCAGCAGCACCCGCAGTCGGATCACACCGTCGCCACAAGCAAGAGCAACAACAGATCATTGACGCAGCCCTTGGCAACTCAACCGATTCCTAACCATAAGGAAAGATAAATGGAGATCAAAATACCTGAAGTCGGCGAATCGATTCTCGAAGCCTTGGTAGCAACCTGGTTTAAAGAAGACGGTGATTCTGTCACTAAAGACGAGATCATTTGCGAACTGGAAACCGATAAGGTCAATGTCGAATTGACTGCGGAAGCTTCCGGTATTCTGCACATTGTCGTCCCGATAGGACAGACCGTGCCGATTGGCACTTTAATCGCCACTCTTGAAGAGGGTGATATTGAGTCGGCTTCTCCACCAACTGCAGTTGAAGAAAAGCCCAAGACCGCCACTCCTGTCGCGACAGACACACTCGAGAAGCAGGAGTCACAACCGCCTGCGAACCCTGCGGCGCGCCAACAGGCCGAAGAACGTGGCATTGACCTGCAAAAGGTCGCTGGCAGCGGTCGCGACGGGAGGGTCATTTTGGATGATGTACTCGCCCACAACAAAACTGCTGCTTCGCAAGCTGAGCCCAAGGAGCCGGAGAGCGCCACGGTAAAGGCAAAAGCAGATGGCGATGACCGGCCGATTACCCGTCAGGCCATGACTCCGATTCGACAACGCATTGCGGCACGCCTGCTTCAGGCCCGCCAAGAGACCGCCATGCTGACGACATTTAATGAAGCGGATATGTCGTGGGTCAAAAAGATTCGCAAACGGCACCAGGAGCAATTCACAAAGAAGCATGGCATCAAGCTGGGCATGATGTCTTTCTTCGTCAAAGCCAGCATTGAGGCCCTGAAGGAATTTCCGGCTGTCAATGCGAGCATCGACGGCAGCGATATTGTCTATCACCACTATTACGATATCGGCATCGCTGTCAGCACCAACCGCGGTCTGGTCGTGCCGGTTCTGCGTAACGCAGACCAGCTGACCTTTGCCGAAATCGAGCAACAGATTGCCGACCTCGCCACCAAGGCCAACGCCCT
>JAAXQF010000588.1 GCA_012974435.1 Desulfuromonadales bacterium
AAAAGCCAGGCCGGCCATAATGGTGATCGCCATACCGACCCAGAACACATCCTGCAGCAGAGGCATAACTCCAAGCACCGTAGTCGCCGCAGCCAGCACGACCGGGCGCAAACGAGCCAACGCAGCGATAACCACGGCATCGTACTGTTTCATACCATCGGCCAGATTGATATTGACTTCGTCGAGAAGCACAATGGCGTTCTTGATCATCATTCCCATGAGGCTCATGGCTCCGAGCAGGGCCATGAAACCGAAAGGTGCCTGAAAGGATAGTAGTCCTGTCGTGATGCCGATCATGGCAAAAGGCACGGTCAGCATGATTACAATCGGCGGACGGAAGGCATTGAACAGGGCCACCAGAATAAAGAGAATGACCGCAAAGGTTGGGACAAAGCCCGGAAGCAAAGCTTTCTGTGACTTAGCCGAATCTTCAGTAGTCCCGCCCCACTCGGCCTTGTAGCCAGGCGGCAGTTCAAGAGCCTCGACTTTGGCTTGAACGCCTTTCAGCACGGTCGGCAAGGTGACACCGAGTACCGGGTTCGCCTGTATGGTAACGGTTCGACGGCGATCACGGCGCCAGATGCGGGTCTCCTCCCACGCCATTTCAATTCCATCAGTCACTTGGGCAAGCGGAATAGTGTCTGTGGAGAGTCCAGGCTGGACCTGTAAGACGTCCAATGAGGCAAGGCTGGCACGATCGTCTTCCACATGTCTTAAAACGATCGGCCAGAGTTCATCATTCTCACGATATAGCCCAATGGGCAGGCCATCATAGGCGCGTTTAGTCGCATTGGCCACATCCTCGCGGGCAACCCCGGCGTACTGAGCGCGCTCCTGATTATAGACTGGAACCATCTTTGGAACTTTTTGCCGCCAGTCCAACTGCATGGCACCGGCGGTCGGTTCTTCCCGCAGGATGTCAAGAACCTGTTCTCCTAAATCACGAAGAACTTCGATATCAGCGATTGCCGGGCCACTGATGCGGTACTGGAACTGCCAGGTTTGTCCTGGGCCAACATCGAACTTGCGCATTGGCACCATGGAATCAGGGTAGTTTTCAGCTAACCATGGAGTCATATCTCGAATCAGGCCATCAATTTCACGATAATCGTGGAGATTGACAATCAGTTGACCATAGGCCGAGTTCGTTGATTCCGGCTCCACGGGTAGATAGAAGCGTGGTGGTCCTGCGCCAATAAATGACGCAACATTATCGACTCTTTCATCGGCGAGGAATTTGGCCTCAAGACCCGCCAAGTCTTCAGCTGTCGTCTGGATACGGGTTCCTTGAGGGGCGTAGTAATCAACCATGAACTTGCTCATTGACGACGCAGGGAAAAACAGCTGTTCGACATAACCAAAGCCCACGAAAGACGCAACCAGACAACCGACCATTACTGCAATAAAGAGTAATCGTAAGCGGATGACTTTCTCCAACAGGCCACGAAAGATTTTGTAGAATTTGCTGCCGAATGGATCGTGCCCCTCTTCCCGAGGCTTGGGATCGGGTAACATGTCAATACATTTGAGAGGTGTCAGGGTCATAGAGACAAACCAACTGACCACCAGGGAAATACCAACCACGGTGAAGAGAGAGAGGCAGTACTCACCAGTACTCTCCTTCGAGCCACCGATCGGATAGAAGGCCATCACTGCAACGACCGTCGCTCCCAGCAAAGGCATGGCCGGAGACCCAGCGGACTCAATTGCCGCCTTGATTTTGTCCATGCCCTGTTCGCGTCGAACAGTAAAACCTTCGGCGACAACGATTGAATTATCCACCATCATGCCCAAGCCAATGACCAGAGCGCCCAGTGACATGCGCTGCAAATCGATCCCCATCATCGCCATGACGATGAAGGTGCCGAGAATGGTGAGGACCAGATCGATGCCAATTAGAACCCCCATGCGCCAGCCCATGGCCAAAGCCAGGACCACAAGAACAATCATTATGGCCTGTGCCAGGTTAACAAAGAAGCCATTGACTGAGTCAGCAACGACATCCGACATCCAGTGGACATGGTGAATCTCCATACCAACTGGCAACTCAGCGGCAAGCTCCTTCATCCTGGTGTCAACGTTGCGACCAACATCGACGATGTTCGCTCCGCCTATATTGGTAATGGAAATCCCCAAGGAAGGTTTACCATCAAGACGCATCATGGTAGGCGGAGGGTCAGCATAACCTCGCTTGATCGTGCCGATGTCACGAATACGGATTAACTCATCACTTGACAGGAGGGGTTGTCCTTGATCAAGGCTTTGCAGACTGTCAATCAGGGAGGGGTGAATAGCCAGCTCTTCGATGTCTTTCGGGGAACGAAATTCACCCGTTGGTGCAAGGCGTACTCGTTTCTGCTGCACATCAACACTGCCGGCATCCACCATCATGTTCTGTTCCTTCATGGTGGAGATAATGCTCTTATCAGAGATACCAAGCTGGCTTAACTGAGTCTCGGAGGCCTCGAGATAGATCACTTTAGGCTGGGTGCCCCAGAGCTCGACCCTGGCTACACCCTCAACCAGACTCAATTCCTTCCTGAGGTCCTTGGCTGTCTCTTCCATTTCGGCGTAAGTAAAACCATCACCGGTGATCGCCATCACCAAACCATAGACATCACCGAAGTCATCATTGATGACCGGTCTTTCACAGCCTGGTGGCAGAGATTCTTCGACATCGCGGACCTTACGTCGCATCTCATCCCAAATTTGCGGCAGACTGTCGGACCAGTATTGCGTATCGATATTGACCCAAATTTGCGAATATCCTGGAGCAGAAAAGGATTTGATATAGTCGATGGTCTTTAGCTGCTGCAGGACAACCTCGATGCGATCAGTCACCTCAAGCTCAACTTGCTCTGCACTGGCCCCCGGATATTGAGTCAGAATAACAGCCGTCTTAACGCTGAAATCTGGATCTTCAAGCTGCCCAAGCGACAGAAAGCTGGCAATACCCCCGACCATAAGCAGGGCGGTTATAAAATAGGTGACGGCTTTTTTCTCAATGGCTATTTTGGCAAGATTCACAGACGAATCTCCTCATATGTCAGTTTATTCAAGTTGGACAAGAAGTTACTTAAGGATGCGAACCTGCTGTCCCTCAACAAGGAGGTTCGCTCCCGCTGTGGCAATTGTCTCTCCCTTTTCAAGGCCAGTCACCATAGCGCCATTCTCAGTCAGGTTGATGAGATTAACCTCTCTCTTGTTAACCTGATTAGTGTTCTGGTCTACTATCCAGACAAAAGTCTTCTTGTTCTCGTCTGAGAAGGTCGCGGTGATCGGAATATCGAATCCGACCATTTCGACCTCTTTGGCAATGATGGCAGAGGCTTCTTTGTCTGCTTTTGCCTTGCCGGCCATCCCCGGTAGTATTTTGAAACCATCGGGCTGAGCCATAATCAGGGTTACAGGGTAGGTACGTGTGGTCTTCGAGGCCTCTTTGCCGATTTCTTTGATCTTGGCTGACACCTCAATGCCCGGGTAGGTGTCGAACACGACATAAGCGCCTATGTTTCGAACAATATCGATATGCTCCATCAGAGTTTCTGGAACCTGCACCGTAAATTCGATACTACTGTTATCGAGTACGCGGATGATCGCCTGCGTTGCCTGAACATCTTCAAACTGCTCAACGAACTTTTCTACCACGACACCATCGAACGGTGCTTTGAGGTAGGTATATTT